>JACFNA010000227.1 GCA_019455085.1 Chitinophagaceae bacterium | reverse complement strand
CTTTTGAATCTCTGCGGACACTTCTTTGGGCGAAAAACTCATTCCATGAATGTTGTAGGAAGTCCGCACAGTCAATCGTTCTGCCGGCGCTTCCATTAATTCTATTGTAGCCCGGATTGCATCAGGCATATACATCATAGGAAGGTAGGTATCCTCCTTCAGAAAACATTCATAGCTTTTCTTCTCTTTTGCATCATAAAAAATTTCGACTGCATAATCGGTGGTGCCGCCTCCCGGCTGGCTCTTATAACTAATCAGTCCCGGATACCGGATGCTCCTCACATCCACGCCATAACGCTGGTGATAATAGTTGCACCAGAATTCACCTGCATACTTGCTGATGCCATACACCGTTACCGGCTCGATAATCGTCTGTTGCGGACATAACACCTTGGGAGACGAAGGTCCAAACACTGCGATGCTGCTCGGCCAGAAAATTTTGTGTACATTCTCATCTCTGGCAATCTCCAGGACATTGAGCAGGCTTTGCATATTAAGCGACCAGGCCAGATTGGGGTTCTTCTCGCCCGTAGCAGAGAGTATGGCAGCCAGGAGATAGATACGTGTGATATTCTGACGAATAACCATTACATGCAGCATTTCTTTGTTCATCACGTCAAGGGCTACATAAGGCCCTGTTCCTTTCAGCAATGGGTTTTCTTCTCTCAGGTCAGAAGCCACCACAGTGTCATTCCCAAACTTTTTGCGCAGCGCCAGTGTGAGCTCCACTCCTATCTGGCCACAGGCCCCAATCACCAATATTCTTTCTTTATTCATAAAAAATGATTTTTAGTGAATTATTCTAAACGGTTCTTATTTCTTAAAAATAAAATATACAGCACCAATAAGCAGCAAAAAACCAACCAGATGATTCCACCTGAACGGCTGATTCTTAAAAAAGATGAACATAAACAATGCAAATACCGAGAGTGTAATCACTTCCTGTATTACCTTTAGCTGCCACAATGAAAAAGGCCCTCCGTTTTCATTAAACCCGATCCTGTTTGCCGGCACCTGAAAACAATATTCAAAGAAGGCTATCCCCCAACTGATAAGTATAATCGTAAATAATCCGGCACCGGCCAGCTTCCCGGTATCCTTCATCTTCAAATGCCCATACCATGCCAGTGTCATAAATGTATTGCTGCACACCAACAGCAAAATTGTGTAGAATCCTTTCATAATAATACGACTAAACTATCAGTCCATCTTTCATGTGTAATACACGATCACTCAGCTCAGCGAGATGTTCATTGTGGGTAACTATCAGAAATGTCTGCCCCATCTTGTCTCTCAGATCCATAAAGAGCCCGTGTAATTCCTGTGCATTGGCCGAATCCAGATTGCCGGTAGGTTCATCCGCCATTACAATCCCGGGGGCATTGATCAGTGCACGTGCCACGGCTACGCGCTGCTGTTCGCCACCTGAAAGCTCGGAGGGTTTGTGATCTGTACGATCTGAAAGATTGAGCACTTTCATCAGTTCCACGGCACGGTCTTTCAGTGCTTTCTTATTCGTACCTGCTATCCAACCCGGAATGCACACATTTTCTATCGCCGTAAACTCCGGTAGTAAATGGTGAAACTGAAAGACAAACCCTATATGCCTGTTTCTGAACTCTGCCAGCTTTTTGCCTCTCATTCTGCTGATTTCAGTACCCTCCAGCCATACCTGACCACTATCTGCAGTATCTAATGTGCCCAGAATGTGCAGCAACGTACTTTTTCCGGCACCCGAACTGCCTACAATACTCACTATTTCTCCCTGCCTCACCTCCATATCCACTCCTTTCAACACCTGCAATTGCTGATATCTCTTGTGTATCCCCTGTGCCTTTAACATGGGGTAAAAATAAGCCTTAATTGCAGCATATTTTTAGGAAAGTTTAGCATTTTCCACACATCATTTCCTGCTCTTCAGGCGTCGAATGAATCTGTAAAACCCCTGTTCTAAAGTATATTTGGTAATATGGATATAACTTATACTTTTGCGAAAAAATTAGGGGTACACTCAAATTTTTGACTCTGAAAAAACAGATATTATGTTTTGGACACTAGAACTTGCCTCGCACCTGGAAGAAGCACCCTGGCCCGCTACAAAGGATGAACTGATTGACTACGCCATCAGAAGCGGCGCACCTATTGAAGTTGTAGAAAACCTTCAGGAACTTGAAGATGAAGGAGGAGAGGTATATGAAGGGCTCGAAGACATCTGGCCCGACTATCCCAGCCAGGAAGACTTCTTTTTCAACGAGGACGAATATTAATTAAAACTTTATTGAACGGCATTAAATGCCGTGGCTTTCGGTAATGTAAAGACACGCCCCGATTTATAGCCTAAATGCTTTTACCTGACACTCTATTCCTGATCCTCTTTTCTTACCCGATTGTAATTTCAGAAAAAATGATGATCAGCTAGTATTGTGACAGAAAGTCTCTTTTGTACTTACTCACAAACTTTGTAGTAACATTTTCGTCAGAACTCTTTTACTCTGAACTTTTCAGCAGTTCAATCTGACCAGAAATTTTTCTATCCATTCCCATACCGTCAAATCCAATCGTTTTGAATCTGATGTTTCCTTTCTTATCAATAATGAATGTAGTGGGTATCAGACTTATCTTCATCTTATCCCCCATTGCACGGTCTTTATTGTAATACACCGGAAATGAATACACCTTATTTCCCCACCAGTTTTGGGCATCAGCACTATTCAGCAGGTCAATAATCAAACTCTTTGCTTTATTTTTTTGCACTGCTTAAAATATATCTGAACTATTATTGATTTAAGCTTACCATTTACTTCTGTAACAGACTTACTCCAATCAAAACTAACCAACCCCTAATTTATAAATTATTCTCTTGGGCAGTATTTACACGTGTCAAAAACCGTCATTTACCTGTACTGTTTCGCCACCCAATTATCTGAACTTTTCCATCATCAATTTCTGCATAGTTACAATGTGATCATAGTAACCGTCATTATCCTGCTGAGAAATTTCTTTCGCCTTATTGAAATATTCTTCTGCTTTTTTCTCATCTCTTAACTTAAGATTTATTACAGCCAATGTAAAATAATTAACTGAGCTAGCTTGTAAATCAACCGACCGCTGTGCCCATTTTTGAAGAAGCTTTAAATTATCAGACTGCTCTACAAAATCGAACAAGCCACCAAGTAATAAGCTTAGCGCATTGGGATCATTGTTATAATAATCCCTGAACAATTGCATAGCGATTTTCATAGAATGAGATTCATCCTTTTTTCTTTGGTAGTAATCAAAGTCAAGCTCCATATCCAACTTTCGTCCTACAGATATTTGTTTTGTTAGCTCATGCTTGGCCGCTAAGTATGTGCTGTCGTTTGGGAACTTTTTATTATAACGAAAGTCTTTTAAATAGACGTTATGAATATACTTATCAACAGCATCTATACCTGCTGCAGCGTAAAAAGATTTTTTATTATCAACAAGGTATTGAAAAGAACGACTTGAGGGCTCTGTTACAGACTCGCTTATCATTAAAAACAGCGTATCAGATGGCTTTGGATACTTGCTAATCCATTTTCCTATAATTTCATTAACCTGGTCCATCTGTTTACGATTTTTCACAAGCTTGAAATATTTAAACATTTCTTCCTTGCTCAATTGATCCTCATGGAGTTTTGATTGTAGTCTGCTTATATAATCTTTTGGAGCCACACTAGCAGTCGCATAGTCAATCATTTGAGATATAGTGGCAGTTCCGGTCACTCTAAATATTTCCTGCTCATTACTGTTCACGAATAAATATGTCGGGAACCCTCCTACCTGATATTTTTTGGCCAGCATAATTCCTTCTCCCTTTTCTGCGTCTACTTTTATTGAAACTAAGTTGCTGTTGTAGTATTCTCCGAGTACGCTATCGCTTAACACTTCCTTCAACATTAATTTACAGGGAGCACACCACTCAGTATAAAAGTCAATAAATATGGGTTTTTGTTGCTGACTTGCTAATTCCTTTATTTTTGCCCACTCTAATTCATAAAACTTTACACCTCTGACGGAAGGAACAACTGTATAATTTTTACGCATTCCTTTTATTCGGTCAATTAATCCATCGTTATCCCTGATTGATGCCTCTTCAGCTTTGTCAAAATATTTGCTTCCATTCAATTCATCACTTTGGCGTATATACACAACACCAAGTTGAAAAAGATTAATAGAATTAGCCTTAAGCGAAACGGCTTTTTTAGCCCATTGCTCTACTATAGATGGTGGCGTTTCACCTCTTGGCAGCATCATAAGGTAGGTACCTAATAAGTTCCCGATTTTCTGTTCACTTGCATTGTAAAATGAGTCTATCAGGATTGTGCCAATTTTTAAGAGGTTGCTTAAATCCTTTGCAGATATGGCCTGATTCAAATCTAATTCCAACTCTTCGTCCCTGTTTAGATGTACTTTTTGTTTCAGTTTTT
>JACFNA010000226.1 GCA_019455085.1 Chitinophagaceae bacterium | reverse complement strand
AAAAGCATCCTCCTATTCATATCGGCTCCCATTCTTGAAAAGTACCTTCCCCTTCATTTGAAATCCCTGCTTTTCCAAACGAATAGGATAAAAAACAAAATACCAAAGCATCAAAGCAAGTGAGGCCGCAAGAATTAAAATACTCACAGGGACAGGAAGCCCAATATTTGTCGCATTCTTCTCGAAGGTCCGGCTCATCAGGTGTGTCACATAACTCTCAAAAAAGGCAGCTACGATAAAAAAAGGCACGAGTGCAAGGCAGATATTAATAGCGTCCCGCACTCCCGTACGGAATGAAGCCTTTCTGGAATATGTGCCTGGAAACAAGAGGCTTTTACCAAGGATAAACCCGGCTGCACCGGCGATCACGATTGAAGATATCTCAATAGTACCATGAATCCAGATTACCAGGACAGACTCCCAGCCCAGTCCCTGAGAAAAAAATATAAACTGGAAACATCCTAACATAAATCCGTTTGTCCACAGCATCCAGAAAGTGCCCACTCCAAAAGTAAGCCCCATCAATACAGTAGTGAAGGCCACCCGAATATTGTTGTATGCTATTCGCACAAAGGCGGAAAAAGGATTCCGGTCTTTATATACCCCAAAAGGATCACCGTTATGGATGTTATCGATTGTCATGTCGTAATAACCCTGTTGCACTTTATGATCGAAATAACTCTTTGCATAGTCAGGATCTAACGCACTGGACAATACAGCCATCGCCACAAATAATATAAATAGCAGTGTGGTAAACAGCAATATCTTATGATATTTCCTAAAAAGTAGCGGGAGTTCATATTTCCAAAAGCGGCCAATTTCCTTCAGGCTTTGCCTTCTGTTCTGATAAATCTGCTGGTAGATGCCTGCCGCCATTCCATTTATCCAGGATGTAGCATTGCTGTGCGGATAAAAAGTTCGGGAATAGGAAAGATCATCGAGCAAATTCACAAAACGGTCGGCCGTTTCATCCGGCCCGTCAGGTGTAGTGTGCTGATAGGTATTCCATCTCTCCACATTCTTCTTCAAAAATTCCGCTTCACGCATAAATTACATTAGTAAGGCAAGCCGTTGCCTGTATTGTTCTACAAGATTAATAAAATTCCCTTAATGTTACCAATGGTGGCCGTCAGTTTAAAAACCAGAGCCGGCCAAAGCATAATATCCTCCTGATGTATATTGGTTTCTTTTGCACACCCCTGCTTTCACAAAATCCTGTTTTTTTATTTTGCGGCAATACTTTGCTTAGGATTCCGTCTTTTAATTCATTTATTTTGCCTTATGCCAAAGATCAAGATTGCAACGGTCTTCAATATCGAGCTCGAGTTTGTCACCTCAGACCTGCCTCGGAGGGTTGTGGCATATATTGTTGACCTTACAATTCTTTCTCTATATTTTCTTACCGTCAAGAGTCTCCTTTATGGCCCTACTACTGATCTTGATGATATCCAGAGGAAGATGGGGCTTGATATCCTGGTCATCTCATTACCGATGCTGTTATATTCCCTCGTTTGCGAGGTAATGATGCATGGTCAATCAATAGGAAAGCGACTTCTGGATATCCGTGTCATTTCACTGGATGGTAAGGAGCCAACAATCGGCCAGTTTTTGATGCGCTGGATATTCCGTGCCTTTGAATGGCCATTTTTCTTTGGATACACTTTTTTCTCAGTGGACTATCTCTACTTCTACCTTTTCATTACCGGCTTCCTCGCAACCGGAGTGGTACTTCCCATACTATTAACCCCCAAGAATCAGCGGCTCGGAGATCTGGCTGCCGGCACAGTGGTTGTGAAGACAAGATCTAACCTTTCAGTAGATGACACATTGTACAGAAGCATTGAGGAGAAAAATTATCAGGCACGCTTCCCTGCTGTATTGCAGCTTTCGGACAGAGACATTAATACCATCCTGCGGGTATTAAAAAATTTTGAGAAGACGGGAAAAACTGCAACTTGCGATAAATTAAAAGAAAAGATTAAATCTGTGTTGCATATCGAAACCGATATGGAAGCAGTACCTTTTCTGAAAGCACTCATCTCAGATTATAATTTTCTGGCATCCAAGAACTCATGAAACCGAGAATAAAACTATCCACCATATTCCAATACCTGATATTCTTTGCTATCGGGCTAGGGCTTGTATGGTGGCAACTCGGACGCATGACTCCCGAGGAGAAGACCCAGTTTTATGAATCGCTTCGGAATGCACGTTACATTTATGTAATCCCTATTGTGATTCTCGGTTTATTAAGCCATCTCTTCCGTGCATTGCGCTGGAAATTACTCATCAATCCCATGGGAAAAGTATCTGGTGAAAATGCCTTTTATTCTGTATTGACAGGCTATTTTGGCAACACTTTCATTCCCCGGTTTGGTGAAATACTCAGATGCACTATGCTCAGCAAATACGAGAGGGTGCCATTCAGCAAACTGGTTGGCACCGTAATCACGGAACGCCTGTTTGACCTGGTATGCTTTATCTTATTTCTGCTGCTGACGGTACTTATTCAATTGAATACGGTGGGCGATTTCCTTGACGAAAAACTAAGCCTGATCTCAGCACAGAAGCGCGGTGTGCATTCATGGCTAAAACTGCTCATCTTCCTGGCAATTGTAATAGTTTGTATAACGGCCGGCAGTTATTTAATGAAGAAATATAAAGACCGTAAAATCGTATTGAAAGTAAAAGGTCTGCTTGCCGGACTTCGTGAAGGAGTCTCCACCATATTCCGGCTCAAAGAAAGAGGTGCTTTTCTGCTCTATACCATTCTGATTTGGGCACTTTACCTGTCACAAATTTATATAGGCTTCAAGGCGCTTGATGTGACTCAACATCTGGGTATCGGTGCCGGAATGAGCGTGCTTGCTCTCTCCACCATTGCTATGATAGTAGCCCCCGGAGGGCTGGGCGCATTTCCTGTCGCAGTTCAGCAGGTATTGCTCGTCTATCATGTAAATAATATCTCCTTTGGCTGGCTGGTTTGGGGCGTCAATACCGCACTTATCATTGTAGCCGGCGCCATTAGCTTTCTCCTTCTCATCTATAGAAACAAAGGAAGACATCATGCCATTGCGCACGAAAAACCGGTAAATACGGAAGACAACTAATAGAACCACCTGTAACCAGCACCGTTACCGGCACCTCACGCTATTAAATTACCTTTGCAGTCTAAATAAAGATTACAATCCTAATGTCTGTAAACAAAGAGGTAAAACGCATCACTACCCATACCCTCAGGCAAATGAAGGCCAATAAAGAAAAAATTGCAATGCTTACAGCTTACGATTTTTCTTTCGCGCGCATTTTTGATGCAGCCGGTATCGACGTATTGCTGGTTGGTGACAGCGCCAGTAATGTGATGGCAGGACACGAAACCACACTTCCCATCACATTAGACCAGATGATTTATCATGCCTCTTCCGTAGTTCGCGGTGCAAAACGTGCGCTGGTAGTAGTCGACCTTCCATTTGGCTCGTACCAGGGTGACAGCCTTGAAGCCCTAAAGTCTGCAGTAAGGATTATGAAGGAGACCGGGGCACACGCTATAAAACTCGAAGGAGGTGAAGAAGTATTGGATTCTGTAAAAAGAATAATCAGTGCCGGCATTCCGGTAATGGGGCACCTGGGGCTCACTCCGCAGTCTATTTATAAATTTGGAACTTACACAGTGCGCGCCAAAGAAAAGGCAGAGGCAGAAAAACTGAGGAAAGATGCACTGCTGTTACAAAATGCAGGATGTTTCGCAATTGTTCTTGAGAAGATCCCCGCCCTGCTGGCCGGTGAAGTATCCGAAAGTATGGAAATACCTTCCATCGGTATTGGAGCCGGAAACCGTTGCGATGGGCAGGTACTGGTGATGCACGATATGCTGGGTATCAATACCGAATTCAGGCCAAGATTTCTCAGAACTTATCTTGAGCTACACACTGAAATCACGAGTGCCATCCGGCATTATATTGGAGATGTCAGATCAGGCGATTTTCCCGGCGAATCGGAACAATATTGACAACAGGCATGTGGTATGCCATCGTTAAAATTTACAGGCCCTCACTAATCCATGTCATTCCTCCTGCTTTACTGAAAGCTATAACGTAACTTTGCAAATAAAAAAAACGATTTATATCATGCCCAGTCTTCTAAAAGAATTGAAAATTTCAGAAATGAACAAGGGAGCATCCACCGGATCAAAATGGTATGCTTCAACAGGAACAAAAATAGTTTCTTATTCGCCCGTTGACGGAAAACCCATAGCGTCTGTAACCTATTGCGACAGGAAGGCTTACGAAACCATTATGCAAACTGCACAGGCAGCATTCGAAGAGTGGAGAACCTGGCCCGCTCCTAAGAGAGGAGAGATCGTACGACAGATTGGAAACGAATTACGGAAGAATAAAGCCACCCTCGGGAAACTGGTTAGCTACGAAATGGGAAAAAGCCTCCAGGAAGGAATGGGAGAAGTGCA
>JACFNA010000225.1 GCA_019455085.1 Chitinophagaceae bacterium | reverse complement strand
TGCGTCACTTGTGCTGCGATGCCCTGAGCACCCGTGGTGAGCCTGTCGAACCATGCCGAAGGAAGCTTGCCGAAGTATCTGCGCTCCACTGAAAAAAATCAACAGCCACCTCAATAACCGCAAGGTTATCGAAAAAAAAATCAGTGTAAATCCGCCCAATCTGCGTCATCTGTGTTCTAACCTAAAAAAATCTGCGATCATCAGCCCAATCTGCGTCACTTGTGCTGCGATGCCCTGAGCACCCGTGGTGAGCCTGTCGAACCATGTCGAAGGGAGCTTGCCGAAGTATCCGCGGTCCCGTTAAGAACACAGATAACACAGATCAAACGGATTACCACAGATAAAACAACAGTGAGCATCCGATAACGAAGGTTATCTATCAAAAAAACCTGTGTAAACCCGTCGAATCCGTGTCATCTGTGTTCCATTGTTAAAATGATTTACAAATCCACCATAAAACCCTTCTTCGACTTTCTACTAAGCCTACTGGCCCTGATCATGCTGTTGCCAATATTTCTACTCATAACCATTTTGCTCACAATCGCCAACTCCGGCAAGCCCTTCTTCACCCAAACCCGCCCCGGCAAAAACGCCCGTCTCTTCAAAGTCATCATTTCAAAACCATGAACGACAAGCGCGACAAGGC
This sequence comes from Chitinophagaceae bacterium, assembly GCA_019455085.1. Classification (GTDB taxonomy): domain Bacteria; phylum Bacteroidota; class Bacteroidia; order Chitinophagales; family Chitinophagaceae; genus Ginsengibacter. The sequence continues at coordinate 3,839 of JACFNA010000225.1, read as the reverse complement.
CGGCAACCTCCTGCCCGATGCGCAGCGCCTCACACCGGTAGGTAAATTCATCCGCAAAACATCTTTAGACGAAATCCCCCAGCTCATCAACGTCCTCAAAGGCGATATGAGCCATAGCGGGTCAAGGATTCAATTGGTTACAAATTTTTGATGAAAGAAGAGTGGTCTTAACAAAGAATTTATTCTTACACATATAAATGTAGTGAAACTTCATTTTATGGTTTCATTTAAAACATAATGATTCTTTTTGTTTATTTTTGTACAAATTAATGTAGCATGAATACAGAAAATAGTTCTAAAATAAACAAATTATTACATATTCAGCCTCCCGGGGTTGTGCTTACGAGCAGTTGGTTAAGCAGTCAGGGATATAGTCCTGAACTGTTGCGAACCTATCGCAACAGCCATTGGTTGCAGTCAATTGGTAACGGAGCAATGATAAGGCAGGGCGATTCGGTGGATTATATCGGGGCGATATCCTCCTTGCAGCAACAATTGAATTTAAGTGTGCATCCTGCTGCCAAAACTGCATTGGCGCTGATGGGAAAAAGCCATTACCTGAGTCTGGGTAAAGAGGTGGTGTATTTGTTTGGCGGCATAGGAGAACGCCTGCCATCGTGGTTTAAAAATCATGACTGGGGTGTTGAAATACGATACTTTACCTCAGCAATTCTTCCTGCCGGCAAAGGCATGATTGAAAAAGAACACCAAAACTTCTTAGTCAAAATTTCATCACCTGCGAGGGCTATAATGGAATGTTTGTATCTGACGCCTCAAAAACAAGACCTTATGGAGTGTTTTGAAATTATGAAGGGCCTCAACAATTTAAATCCTGCAACCATACAGGAGCTTCTCGAGCATTGTACTTCCATAAAGGTGAAAAGGCTGTTTCTTTATATGGCAGAAAAGGCAGGACACGCCTGGTTTAAGCATTTGAAAATAAGCCATATAGATTTGGGGAGTGGCAACCGGAGTGTGGTTTCCGATGGTGTTTACATTGCCAGTTACAATATTACAGTCCCCAAAGAGTTGGAAGTTGAAGAAATCCCCGGATTATAGTAAGCAGGTTTCCCTGTTGCTTTCTGTACTTCCTCTGGTTGCCAAAGAAAGAAGTTTTGCCCTGCATGGAGGTACGGCCATTAATATGTTCCATAGCAATATGCCCCGCCTGTCGGTTGATATTGATCTGACATATCTTCCTCTTGACAGCAGAGTTGATTCTCTGGTAGGCATCAATGCGGCATTGCAGCGAATAGCATCTCAAATTGAGGCTTCTTTACCCGACACCTCTGTTCAGCATAGGCAAACGGATGTCAAACTGATAGTTTCAAACAGGGAAGCCAGCATTAAACTAGAAGTAAATACTATAAAGCGTGGATGTTATAGTCCGCCGGAGACCAAAATTTTATGTGATAAAGCGCAACAAGAATTTGATGCGTTTTGCGAAATGCAGTTAGTTGACAAGGCTCATTTGTATGGAGGCAAGATTTGTGCTGCACTCGACAGGCAACATCCCAGAGATTTGTTTGATATACAGCAAATGTTCAAAACTCAGGATTTTGATAACGAGCTGAAGAAAGGTTTCATTTTTTATCTGCTGAGTTCAGGCAGACCGCTTTCCGAAATGCTGTTTCCAAACCTAATTGATCAGAGGAAAGCATTTGATAATCAATTTTACGGCATGTCCAAACAAGCTTTTACATATACCGATTATGAGAAAATCAGAACACTTTTGATTGAAAAAATTCATAAGTCACTGACATTTGAAGATAACCATTTCTTATTGCGATTTGAGCAAGGAATACCCGACTGGAGTCTCTATGATTTCAGCATTTTCCCTGCGGTTCAGTGGAAATTGTTAAACATTCAGCACCTTAAAACCCAAAACCCCGCCAAACATCATAAAATGGTAAAAGGTTTTGAAGAAAGACTGGCTACTCTGGCAACAAAGCCTGATGGTTTAAAGTAAATACAAAGTAACAACATGTATAAAAATGTTTTCAAGCGACTCTTCGATTTCACCCTTGCACTGATAGGTTTGCTATTACTTTCTCCATTAATCCTGTTCATCACCCTCCTCCTTACCATATCCAACTCCGGTCATCCCTTCTTCACCCAAACCCGCCCTGGAAAAAACGCCCGACTCTTCAAAGTCATCAAGTTCAAAACCATGAACGACAAGCGCGACAAAGCCGGCAACCTCCTGCCCGATGCACAGCGTTTGACACCGGTAGGTAAATTCATCCGCAAAACATCTTTAGACGAAATCCCCCAGCTCATCAACGTCCTCAAAGGCGATATGAGCCTCATCGGTCCACGGCCCCTTCTTGTGGAATACTTGCCGCTCTACTCAAAAGAGCAAGCCCGCCGCCACGAAGTACGCCCCGGCATCACCGGCTGGGCACAGGTAAATGAGCGAAATGCCAAAAAAAGCGGTATGCAGCAGTGCACATTTCCCTTTGTATTTCAGGCTGCATGTTAATTTTTTTGAATATTTCGATTGTTTCGTTTATTTCGTTTATCTTTGTTTCATAAATTCTATTCATCATGGAAGCCTACAACGAAATAAAGAAACCAAGCAAGGCAGAGCAATTACTGGCTCAAAAATCTTATTCCCCATTGATTTCTGCGATTGAAAATTTAAAGTCAGATAGGACAGAGATTGAAATTGAGGAAACCGGTGAAAAAATAACCATTCCAAAAAGTGCCTTATCGCTATTAGGAACTATTTTGAAAGCAATGAGTCAAGGTAATCCAATTTCAATTGTACCCATCGCAACTGAAGTTACCACTCAAAGTGCGGCCGACATGTTGAGCTGTTCGCGGCCTCATCTTGTAAAACTTTTAGAAGAAGGAAAGCTTCCTTATACCAAAGTTGGCAAACACCGGCGAATTATGTTTGAGGATGTGATAAAATACAAGCAACAGATGAAGGAGGCTCAAAAACAATACCTCATCGAGATCATGAACGCTGATGAAGAATCAGGACTTTATGATACATAGTGTCCGGTTTACGGTTGTGCTGGATACCAACGTCATTTATCCGGTCATCATCAGGGATTTGCTCTTTTGGTTTGCACATTATGACATGTACACACCAAAATGGAGCAACCACATCTTTGATGAATGGAGGTCGGTAATGGAAAGGAAAGGCTTGCCTTCTCTCGAAATTGAAAAAAGGATTCAAAAGGCTAATCTGGCCTTCCCTGATGCCTTGGTACAACAATATGAGCTGCTTATCACTCAATTAGTATTGCCTGATATGAAGGATTGCCATGTATTGGCCGCAGCAATAAAAACAAATGCCCACCTCATCGTTACAAACAACCTTAAAGACTTTCCTGAAGCAGTTATAAGTGTTTTTGGAATAAAAGCTAAATCAGCAGATGATTTTTTGACCGATATCATTGATTTGAATGGAGAAACTGCAATTGAAGCCTTTAAAGAGATGGTTCTTTACAAACGCAACCCCGCAATGGATGAATATGCAGTACTTCATCAATTAAAGAATATCGGACTTACAGATACCGCAAACTATCTGCATGCTTTACTTTAAAAAGATGTCCATAGCGAATAAAAGATGAAAGGCAACTCGGGAGGATTTTACAAATTACTAATTAAGCGGTTTTTTGATTTCACAATCGCTTTTTTCGCTTTGTTAGTGCTATCCCCAATCATCTTGTTTCTAACGTTTATGCTTTTGGTCAGTAACTCCGGCCACCCTTTCTTCACCCAAACCCGTCCCGGAAAAAATGCCCGGCTTTTCAAAGTCATCAAGTTCAAAACCATGAACGACAAGCGCGATAAGTCAGGAAACCTCCTGCCCGATGCCCTGCGCC
>JACFNA010000224.1 GCA_019455085.1 Chitinophagaceae bacterium | reverse complement strand
CTACTTCGAACCGATCATTGAGTTCGGTGATATTTGCCGGAGGAAAAAAGTTATTTTCAATTGTTGCAGTATCTTTCAGAAGATTATCAAAGATATCCCCGAAGGTGATAAAGCCTGATTCGTTAAAAGGAAATCTGTTCATGTCTTTCGTTTTTATTTTGATTGTTTCTTTGCATTTGTCAAATCGAATACCAAACGAAAAGGAAGTATTTTTAAAGACAATATGACTGATTTACTTTAATTTTTACTGACAAAATTTCAAAAAGACTGCAAAAAATTGCTGAATTATTAGGTTTTAGTATTGTAAATTTGCGGCTCAAAATAAACCTATTGAAATATGTATCCAGAACAATTAGTGTTACCGATGAAAGAGGAACTTACCGATAACGGGTTTCAGGATCTGACGACGCCTGAACAGGTAGAGGAAGCATTGCAGAAACCGGGTACTACTCTTGCCTTTATCAACTCAGTTTGCGGCTGTGCTGCAGGTGCTGCCCGCCCGGGTGTATTAATAGCTTTAGCCTTATCTGCCAAAAAACCTGATAATAAAGTAACAGTTTTTGCAGGTTTTGATTATGAAGCAGTAGATAAGATGAGAGAGCATTTATTGCCTTACCCGCCTTCTTCTCCCTCTATTGCATTGTTCAAAGATGGCAAACTGGTTCACTTTGTAGAGCGTCATGATATTGAAGGTTACACTGCCCAAATGATTGGGGAAGGACTTGCAACCGCAATGGACACACATTGTTAATTGCAATTGTCAGCTTATTTTAAAAAACCTTACAAGCAGTTGTGAGGTTTTTTTATTTTATTTGTAAATTCTATTTTCAAAAATTAAACTCCTGAACGCATGTATCCCAATCTGTATTACGTACTGAACGACTGGTTTGGCTGGCAGGTGAATGCGTTAAAAGTGTTTTATACATTCGGAGTTTTCGTGGCACTGGCATTTATTGTTGCGGCATGGGTATTAACTCATGAGCTGAAAAGGAAAGAAAAACAAGGTTTATTAGGCTACCGGGAAGAGACCATTATTACAGGTGAACCTGCATCTTTCTGGCAATTGTTCTCTAACGGGTTAATAGGTTTTGTATTCGGATATAAACTCCTCGGGGCTTTTCTGGTGAGCAGAGATAGTGAAGTGGATTTACGCGCCTACATTTTTTCAATGGAAGGAAGTGTAGTGGGCGGCTTGCTTATTGGTGCGTTGCTGGTTTATCTGAAATATCGTGAGAAAAACAAACAGAAGCTTCCGAAGCCTGAAAAAAGGACAATTAGAATATGGCCACACGATCGGGTAGGGGATATGGTAGTGTTGGCGTTGGTATTTGGCCTTATCGGAGCTAAGTTATTTGATAACCTGGAGAACTGGGATCGGTTTATACAGGCACCGCTAAAGAATCTTTTTTCACCAAGCGGACTTACGTTTTATGGGGGGCTGATCTGTGCAGCGATTGCCATAATATGGTATTGCCGCAGGAAAGGAATCCGGATTGTACACCTGTTAGACGCATTTGGTCCCACTCTGATGATCGCTTATGCCGTGGGTAGAATTGGCTGCCAGGTAGCCGGTGATGGCGATTGGGGAATTTATAACAGTGCGTATGTTACTGATAGCAACGGAAAGGTAGTGCTGGCTCAGGGTGATGATTTCAGGAATAAACTCAAAGAACACGAAACCTATTTTCTGAAAGGCGCAGCTGCTACCGCTACCGGTGAGAAAGTGAGGGTGACGGACCGAATTTCGGCTTCGCTCGATGAAGTGCCTCACAGGAGCTTCAAAGCTCCGAAGTTCCTTCCTGTTTGGATGGTAGCTTATAATTATCCTCACAATGTGAATGAAGACGGCGTATTGTTGCCAGATTGTGAAGGAGACTATTGTCGAGCATTACCACTGCCTGTGTTCCCAACTCCTTTCTATGAACTGACTGCGTGCTTCATCCTTTTTCTGGTGCTTTGGGCATTGAGGAGAAAGATTAAGGCTCCGGGAGTTTTATTTTCACTCTATCTTATATTCACAGGTGTGGAGCGCTTTCAGGTAGAAACCATCCGAGTGAATACCAAATATTCATTCTGGGGTTTACAGCCCACCCAGGCAGAGTTGATCTCTTTCCTTCTGGTGATTATCGGCATCATCGGTATTGTCTTTTTCACATCGATGCATAAGAAAAAGATTGTGTGGTAGTGACGTGCAGCACTTATGAATAATGCTGCTTTTGGCGCTAATTCCGGATGAAGAATTGATAGCTTGTGAGCCACTCGCGCTGTTAGTGGTACTAAGCCAGGCTACACTCCACAATTTTATAAAGCAGAACTGTAGCTTTTCATCTTTGGGGATGGAAAGGATACTCATAGTGTGTTAGGCAAGGCATCCTTCCGGAGATTGTTTGATTATAAAAGCAAATGCCGAGAGGCTGACACTTTCCGCAAAGTGGTCAATGAATCGGACATTGTTATCCGTGGCTACGATTTCACTGAGCCACAGTGGAAAGCAGGTACACTGATTGCGGCTTTTTCCTTTGACTTATTGTATGCAAAAAGTTGCAAAGTTTACATACGTTTATGCATCGTAGATATGCACAGGATGTGTATTAGTTTTTGGGCAATCTGGTGGCTGCCCTTCATACATTGGTGGTTTTCACCCGCACTTAACTGTAACCTGACAGGTAGCGGAAATATGGGAGGCAGTGCGGTGAACTTTTTTGCAAGATTTGCTCAGTCCTTACATTTTCAATTCCCCCTTTTATTCCTGCTCCTCGTATTACAGGTTTTTGTGCCGGTGATTTCATTGTGCAATCCTGTGCTGTTGAGCAAATTGGATAAAGAATGATGAGGAATAATTAGTATTTCACTATCTGTTTTTTAGTTGAATAAACCTTTGACAAAATTTTTTGAATTCCCCGGGGCTCCCAAACCATTAGTAATCGTGGGTTGAATTCCATTTGTGGCCATATCTTCAAATTCTACCTTCCCCATTTCTACACTAACTTGAGGCTCATCCACAAATTCTATCTTCCCCGTTTCTACACTAATATTGGACTCATCCAAAAATTCTATTTCTCCCACTTCTATGTTAATTCCAGGCTCATCCTCAAATTCTATTTTCCCGATATCTATTTTTAACTTCGGTTTTTTTATTTTATCCGGACAATCAGCAGTCATCAATTTATTTAATAATTGACGAGCCAGTTTCGCCTTCAGCAGTTGCTGCGCATCTTGTTTGGTCAATTTTTGATTTTTTTGATTGGTTGGAAGTTTTGGATTGGGAGGTGTTAACTCATCTACAAACGGTATTTTAGAGATGGGTGTAAGTTCATCACCACTGTTGTCGGCATAATTAAATCCGGATTGGTTAATGCTACCGTTGGCTGTTTTTATATAGGGATTGCCATACAGGCCCGGCTCAGTAATAGAGGATTTGCCCACTCCAAATGAAATCGTGACGTTTGGCATAGCCCCGCCAGACTGTGTAATCCCAAAACTATTATCGTTTAATCCCGTAGCTTCAGCACCCAGCCGTAATTCTTCAAGTCCGACCGGTATGCTTACTACAACCGGGCAATTGAAAGAAGGTATAGGGAGTTCGGCGATACTTGCCGGGCTATTTTTTTTTGCCTCCACACAGGTGGCCCTTTCAAATTCCAGTGTCTGAACTGCCTGCCTGTGCAAATCTAACAAATAGCGAACCCAGCCGATATAATCTATAACCACAGTATTTTTAACATTGCCAACGATATACCATTTCCATGTACACCATGCATTCAACCAGGTGCGAAATTTATCTAAGTGCCTTTGATAAATTTCTTTTATTCTTGGGTTGACAGCCTGCATATATTCATTGGCTTTGCGGTCGGAGTCCTTGCATTTGTCATTCGGCCCTGTTTTATGTCTTATTGCTCTTTGTTCGTCTATAAATTTTTCCAGCTCGGTATATTCCTGCTTAAAATTTTGCATCATTTCAGGAAGATAAGATTCAAGCATTATGGTGATATACAAAGCCGGTTTACTCATCATATTCATTCCTTCAATACTTTCTCTGGTCAATGTTTTTTTAAATTCATTCTCCCCCTTATCATACAATGCATTCAATTCAGCGTTGGCTGCTTCTTCCAGTGCTGCTATTTTATTTTCCAATTTCTCATACATAATGTCGTATCCATCCCGGATGGATTGGTCACTACTAAATCCGTTCACTGAATTAGAGAACTGAGGAAGTTTAATCCATTCTTTGGTAAAGAACTCATGTATGCTGATACGTTTCTTTAACTTTTCAAAATCCAGGTTATTAATATGATCACCTGCTTTCCGGTTATTGATCATGGTTTCGGCAAAAGGATTGGGTATTTCTTCAAATGCATCCACATAATCTACGAATGCCTCTATGGGGTCACCTTCTAATTCTTTAAAAAGGCCGAAGCACAATTTGGTTTCAGGATTTACCGGGTTACGCAATGCTGCCGCGTCGTAGAATCGTTTAGCACTATCCAATTCACCAAGGTTAA
>JACFNA010000223.1 GCA_019455085.1 Chitinophagaceae bacterium | reverse complement strand
ATGGACTGGGAAAAGGATGATGCCGCATTTTATGTATATGACCGTTATGATATCTGGAAACTGGATCCCACAGGGAAGAATGCACCTGTAAGAATAACGCCTGACGGCAGAAAGAACAAGAAGGTGTACAGGTATATGCGCGTGGACAGGGAGGAGAAATTCTTAACCCCCGGACAGGAAATTTATTTATCGGTAGTGAATGATGTCGATAAATCAATGGCGCTTGTAAAGTCGCGCCTGGGTGATAAGTTGCAGATGACTGACGTGGCCTATGGAGCTTTCAGCCTGAAAGGATTACAGAAGGCAAAGAATGCAGAGAGCATTATCTACACAAAAGAATCTTACGTACAATCACCCGATTTATATGCTTATGTGGGTGGAAGCGAAGAGAAGCTAAGCGCCATCAATCCGCAGCAGGCATCATATAATTGGGGTACTGCAGCACTGTTTAGCTGGACAACATTCAGTGGCAAAAAGTCTGAAGGAATAGTGTATAAGCCGGAAGATTTTGATTCTACTAAGAAATATCCTGTCATTCTATATTTCTATGAAAGGCTGACCGATGGCCTGAATAATTATCAGCCGCCATCGCCTACTCCGAGCAGACTGAATATTTCCTTTTTTGTAAGCCGGGGCTATGTAGTATTTGCTCCGGATATTGCGTATGTGAAGGGCCATCCGGGCAATTCCGCATACGATTATATTGTGAGTGGCGCACAGGCGCTGGCAAAGAAGAAATGGATCGATGGCAGCCGAATGGGAATTCAGGGACAGAGCTGGGGTGGATATCAGGTAGCCTATCTGATTACAAAAACCAATATGTTTAAGGCTGCGTGGGCAGGGGCGCCTGTAGTAAATATGTTCAGCGCCTACGGAGGTATTCGCTGGGGCAGCGGGATGAACCGCCAGTTTCAATACGAACACACCCAGAGCCGGATAGGAGCCACCATCTGGGAGCGACCGGATCTTTATACAGAGAACTCACCACTCTTTCATTTCAGGAATGTAAAAACCCCTGTAGTGATTATGGCAAACGATAACGATGGCGCTGTGCCCTGGTATCAGGGAATTGAGATGTTTACTGCATTGCGCCGGCTGGGCAAGCCCGTTTGGATGCTGAACTATAATGGGGAAGAACATAACCTGGTAGAGCGCAAAAACAGAAAGGATATCCAGATACGTGAACAACAATTCTTTGACTGGTTACTGAAAGGTGATAAGGCGCCTCGCTGGATTACAGAAGGTGTGCCGGCAATAGACAAGGGAAGAGACTGGGGCCTGGGTTATGAATAAGTGAGGTAATTGAAACAATAGAGAAGGGTGCTGTACCGGATGGTGCGGCACCTTTTGTTTTTTTGTGTTGCATGGATTTCTGCAATGCTTCCACTGCATAAAAGATAATCATTCATCAAAGGAATCTGGGTATAAAGATGATGCAGGCTGTAACTACACTGAATATGGCGGCAATCAAAACGGCTCCGGCGCTAATGTCTTTTATGAATTTGATATCCGGATGAAAGTCTTTGCTGATGAGGTCGCAGATTTTCTCCAGAGAGGTGTTGATAATCTCTGTGATCAATACGATGCTGATAGAGAGCGCTATGAATAGCCATTCAATTTCTGAGATTTTGAGTGCGATGGAAAGTACAATCACCAGTAATGCAGCTACAAGATGTAATTGCGCATTTCGCTCTCTGGCAAAGAATTGTGCGATCCCTTGTAGCGCTACCGCAAGCGATTTTAGAAGCGTTTGTTTTTTCATAGCCATTGCAATTGACCTGTTATTTTGCGAAGGTATATGAGTTCAACCGATGTGAATTATCCTTCTATGGCCATGTTCAGCAAAGGATAGCGGAATTCGAATCCCTGGTCGATTAATTTCTGAGCGCTCACTTGGGCAGTGCCCAGTAAGGCCTCCTCTGCCAATTGTCCCAGTATGAGTTTGAGCATGAAAGCCGGCACGCTGATTTTTATGAAGGATAAACCACAATGAGATTTTGCCATTGATACGGTGATTTCTTTCAGGCTGGCAGGGTGGGGAGCGCAGGCATTGTAGATGCCATACATACCCGTATTCTTAAGAGCGAAAATATAAATCTGACAGAGGTCGTGAATGTGTATCCAACTAACCATCTGCCTTCCTGAGCCGAAGATTACTGCTACTCTGTATTTCAATGATTGCGCTACAGCTTTGTAAAAGCCCGAATGCTTGTCCAGCACTACGCCGGTACGTAGCATCACCAGTCTGTGGCCGTCAAACAGTTCGCGGGCAGCAGCTTCGTGCTGAATACATACTTCAGCAAGAAAGCCTTTTCCGGGATGATCGTCTTCGTGAAATACTTTTTCGGGCTGGTCGTATCCATAGTAACCGATTGCAGATGCAATAATGATGTCAGGCTTTTTTGATGAAGCAGCCTTCAGGCCTTTGGCGATAGTGGAAATGCTATTTAGCCTGCTCTGAATGATTATTTGCTTCCGCTTCGCTGTCCATTTTTTCTCTGCAATATTTGCTCCTGCCAGATGGATGATGCAATCAGCCTCAGCAAAGACTTTAGAATCTGTCTCCCCGGTGTCAGGGTTCCAGTAAGAGAAAGCATAGTGGGGATGAACAGGCTGAGGTGCCTTTTTTCTGGTGAGTATGATTACCCGGTAGCCCTCATCTGCCAGTAAGAGTGAGAGCCGGCGGCCAATAGCGCCTGATCCGCCGGAGATAATTACAGTTTTCATTTGGATACTAAGGTATTGGATATTTGAATAAACTTTTTCGGTAAGAGATCTTTGGCTATTTAATGATTTGAGGTGCTGTTAAAGCCTGATTACATTAAAGCTGCTTGTTGTGCTGTCTGTCTAATTATTAATTTGATGCCCTTCAGGGCTAAGAAAGAATTTTCACTACCGACATCTCAAATTTTTAATCAGGCAAGATTGGATATGATTAAGGCTGCTTCAGACTTGCCCCTTATAGGGCGGCACAAAAGCGAATCAAATTGATTAGTATGGACTACAATTTCACTTTTGGCTGAAAAATAAAAAATCATTGTTGCCTGGATATGCTATTCAAAATGCGGCTAAAGCCCTTGTTTGATGAGGCTTTCATAGCCCTACCCTGAAGGGCAGGGTAATAAATGTAGAACCTAAGCCAGTGGACTTTATTCCATCCTGGCCGGACAATAACTTCAAAATATATCTTCAATGATGATCCTGGCCGGAATAAATCCACCATTGGGTTTTGCAAAAGTGTGGTATTTTGGCTCTTCTAAAAATTAGTGATTAGTTATGGATAAGGTTACCCTTCAACCTGTTTTGGAAGATGATAAAATCCTTGCAGTGCCCCTGCAACAGGATGATTTTGAAAGGCTTTATGCTGTAGCCTCCGATCCTGAGATATGGGCGCATCATCCCAATAAAAATCGTTATCAGCGGGAGGTGTTTCAAACCTTTTTTGAAGGGGCCATACAATCGGGAGGCGCCCTGCTGGTAACTGACAAGGCCACTGGCAAGGTGATTGGAAGTTCCAGGTTCTACGACTGGAATCCTGCGGATAAATCGATTTTGATCGGATATACTTTTTTTGCCAGAGACCACTGGGGCCGCGGATATAATCACCGGCTGAAAAGGCTGATGCTCCGGCATGCATTCGAATTTGCCGAAAAGGTGATTTTTCATATAGGAGCCGTAAATATTCCCTCGCAAAAGTCTATTGTAAAAATTGGAGCAGTAAAAACAGGAGCGCAGGAAGTGAAGTATTTCGGAGAGGCACCCAAACTGAATTTTGTCTATGAAATCACAAAGCCCGTATTTCTGGAAAATGATAGACAATAGTATGGGCGACTATTTCAACAGGTCTTTTCCCTATTTCAGTGGTTTGGGTCTGATGGGCATAAACTATAAATTTGCAGCAAAAGTTTTTTTATGGATTTTAAGCTTTCAGAAGAACATGAGATGATACGGCAGGCGGCAAGAGATTTTGCGCAGAATGAATGCCTGCCCGGAGTTATTGACCGCGATATCAATCATACTTTCCCTGCAGAGCAGATTATGAAACTGGCCGACCTGGGTTTTCTGGGTATGATGGTGAAACCTGAATATGGGGGAAGCGGACTGGATACAGTAAGCTATGTGCTCGCTATGGAAGAGATAAGTAAGGTGGATGCCAGCGTGAGTGTGACAATGAGCGTAAACAATAGCCTTGTATGCTATGGCCTTCAGGAATTTGGTACAGAAGCACAAAAAGAAAAATATCTAAAACCATTAGCACACGGCAAGAAGGATGGTGCACTCTATATCGGCGCCTTTCTGTTAAGCGAGCCGGAGGCAGGGAGTGATGCCACTTCCCAAAGAACGATAGCTGAAGATAAGGGAGACTATTATCTGCTGAATGGTGTAAAGAACTGGATTACTAACGGTGGCACTGCTTCGGTGTTTCTGGTAATGGCACAGACGCATCCTGAAAAGGGAAGCCATGGCATTAATACCTTCATCGTTGAGAGCAACCAGCCGGGCATTACCATTGGACCAAGG
>JACFNA010000222.1 GCA_019455085.1 Chitinophagaceae bacterium | reverse complement strand
GTGCATTTCGTTAGGATCCTTTTTCAGGTCGTATAATTCCCAACTATCCACTCTTTTATAAAACCTGATGAGTTTATACCTTTCGGTTCTGACACCAAAGTGTGGTGATACGCTGTGTTCGCCGTTTTCGTAGTAATGATAATACATTGCATCTCTCCAGCCTGTCTTCTCACCCTTAAGTAAAGGGAGGAAAGAGGCGCCCTGCATGTCCTCCGGAATTTTTAATCCTGCGGCTTCGAGAAGGGTGGGGCCAATATCCAGATTGAGGATAAATTGGTTGTGGACAGACCCGGGTTTGATTACTCCCGGATAACGTATGACCATCGGTGTTCTAAAAGACTCTTCATACATCCAGCGCTTGTCGAACCAGCCATGTTCACCCATGTAAAATCCCTGGTCAGAAAGATAGATGACAATGGTATTGTCTGTGAGGTTATGCGCATCCAGATAGTTCAGTGTTCTTTCGATATTTCGATCTAATGAGAGGACGCTGCTCAGGTAATCGCGCATGTAATGTTGAAATTTCCATTCGGTCAGCGCCCTGCCGGATAGTTGACGCGATTTAAGGTCTGCATAGATGGGGTCGTAATAAGCATCAAAGGCAGCACGTTGTGCCGGATTCATCCGGGCGATATAACCCATCTTGTCTTTCTGTGCGGCACTGTCAAACATTTTCAGGTCGTATCCCATGAGGAGTGTTTTCTCAATAGTCATATCCTGCACAGCTGCTGCTTTACGTCCGGAGTAATCATCATAGAAGGTTGGAGGGATAGGGAAAACGACATTGTCGAATTTGCCAAAGTCCTGTATATCCGGTACCCATGTACGATGCACGCCTTTCTGGCCAAGTATCAGACAGAATGGTTTTGTGGTGTCTCTGCCATCGAGCCATTCTTCTGCAAAGTCTTCAGCCAGGGTAGTGCCATATCCTTCCACCCTGACTCTGCTTCCGTCCATATTAATAAAGTCAGGGTTATAGTACTGTCCCATTCCGGGAAATATTTTGAAGTAGGAAAATCCCTGAGGCTGGTCGCCCAAATGCCACTTTCCAATTAATGCAGTCTGATAACCATTGCGGGTAAGCTCACTTACAAATGTGCGCTGGCTGGCATCGAAGTGAGATGTCTCATTGTCCTTAAATCCATTCTTATGACTATACTTTCCGGTGACGATTACAGCCCGGCTGGGTCCGCAGATAGAGTTGGTAACATAGGCATGATCAAACCTCGCCCCCTCCTGTGCAATGCGGTCGATTCCCGGTGTTTTTATCAACTTACTGCCATAAGCACTAATGGTCTGATAGGAATGATCGTCAGAGATAATAAGTACAATATTAGGCCGTTTCTGAGCCTGAATTACGAACGTGATACACGAAAGGAAAACCAGGAAGATATTTTTTCTGATCATTGTTTTATAGATTCTTAACGGGTAAAGGCAGATAGTTTAAAGGTAGCAATTTGCCGGTGTATTGGAAAAACCCTGATGGTTTTTCGTGCTGAATGTGGAGAGAGAAAATTTTTGTATTTTTCAAAAAAAAATCAAATCTATGGCTCCTCCGCAATGGCAGACAGGTACGGTGGTTGACATTATTCAGGAAACATGGAATACCCGCCGGTATTTTATCCAGGTAGAGGATAGTGAAAGATTTGATTTTGTGGCAGGACAATTTGTGACCCTTGACCTGCCCATTGGAGAACGTCCTGCACAGAGATGGCGCAGCTACTCTATTGCAAATAATCCGGGAGATACTAATGTGATCGAATTGCTGGTAGCACTGCTTGAAGGTGGAGCCGGCACTACGTATTTGTTTAATGAAGTCAAAGTGGGTTCACAACTCTTACTAAGAGGCCCTCATGGCTTTTTTACACTCCCTGAGACCCTCGATACCGATTTGTTTCTTATCTGTACCGGTGCGGGGCTTGCCCCTTTTCGAAGCATGATTCAGGATGTCAGGCAGGCTCAGAAACCACATCAGAATATTTACCTGATTTATGGTTGCCGCACGCAAAGAGATTTGCTCTACTATGATGAACTCAGCCAACTGGATGCAGAAATGGAGAAGTTCAGCTTCATCCCTACGCTCAGCCGTGAACAATGGGACGGGCGCACGGGTTATGTGCATCCGGTATATGAAGAAATTTGTGATACGAAAATCAGTCAGAGCGGTGATACTCCTAAACCCGCTTTATTCTATCTCTGTGGATGGAAGTTTATGATCAATGATGCATACAAAAATCTTACTGACAGAGGGTACGACAAAAAGTCGATCAAGTTTGAGCTTTACGGTTAGGATGCGATACTGTCGCGTCCCTTGTTTTATTAAGTCCCTGGCTGGAGACTCAAAATAGCGAAGGGCACCGAAGCTTAATTCCTTTTCAGAATTTTGGATATGGCTGATTTGAGGCTTCTCATTTAAAAAGGTTAAGGTTATGCTAAAAAGATTTACATTTACTAAGCATTAACCTGGACACCACTGAAAGTATGATTTCAAAATTTTCAAGACACAATCCTTAAACCTTTTAACATTACTCCCGTGAAAAGATTTTTATTGTTTTTAATTGCTGGCATTTCATTTTCAATAACAGCAAGTTCACAGCCTTTATGTGGATTCGATTCAAAAATGAAAGAACTCAAATTAGCAAATCCACAATTTGTGGGTCAGTTGGAGGAAAACGAGCAATACATACGAAATTACATTGCCGCCCATCCGGAGAATATGCGCGGCCCCAGGGTGGTTTACACCATTCCGGTGGTCGTGCACGTGATGCATACCGGTGATGCGGTTGGAAGTATATATAACCCCAGTGATGCAGATATCATGGGCGCTATTGATTACCTGAATCAGGTTTATGCAGGTACTTATCCGGGGATGGAAGCGCCGGTAGGAGGTAGTAGTGTGGTGGATATGGAATTACAATTTGTGCTGGCAAGAAGTACGCCCTCGTGTGGATATACAAATGGTATTGAAAGAGTGGATGCGTCTGGCATTCCGAATTATATTGATAAAGGAGTTAATGCCAATAATTCTGATGGTGTTCCTGAGCTGCAGATAAAGAATTATGCACGGTGGGATCCTGCGAATTATTACAATATCTGGGTAGTGAATAAGATAGACGGCAAGGATGGCACATCGGGTCAGTTCACTGCAGGGTATGCCTATTTTGCAGGGGCACCGGCAAATTTGGATGGTACTGTAATGTTGGCTACGCAAATGAGATCAGGAGCAAAGACATTACCACATGAAATTGGCCACGCTTTCTCTCTGTATCACGTTTTTGAAGGGTCGCAGGTGAGCACAGCCTGTCCTGCAAATACAGATTGTGCCACGGATGGTGACAGGGTGTGTGATACGGATCCTGTTTCAAAGAATTCCAACAGTTCGGGAGTGATTAATTTTACGTGCCGTACAGGAGTTAACTCGTGTACGGGCGGCGCCTATACAAAGAATACTGAGCATAATTTTATGGGTTATACCTATTGCTACACGCTATTCACTAATGGTCAGAAGGCGCGTGTGCAGGCGGCGATGACATTACCCGGCAGGGCGAGCCTTCTCGCATCTCCGGGCCTGACCTCGTGTGGCCCGGTGATAAACTTTAATGTAGCATCTGCCATCGTTACTGAAAGTAGCAACGCGCAGGTCGATTGCAGAAAATATAAGGACTATACGTACAGCCTGACTATCGGAGATGCGCCCAGCGCTTCGGCAGATGCCACACTTTCATATAGTGGTACTGCCACCCGTGGACTTGACTATGAAGTGACCACAAATGGAGACTTTTCTTCGCCTGGGAATGTATTGACCTTTGCAGCAGGAAGCAATAGTCCAAAGGAATTTACCGTCCGTGTTTTTGATGACGCAAATGTGGAACCATCGGAAACCATCATCATCAACTTTACCCTGAATACAGGAGGTGATGCAGTGAAAGGTACAATAAACCCCACCCTTACCCTGCATATAGATGATCATGACGCTGCACCCGTCAGCACAAGTTCGGGCGTGTATCAGGTTGGACAATATGTTGCGAATGTTTCAGAACCTTTTAATTCGGGTAATCAAAAAGAAAGAGGCCAGTTTTTATATAAAGCATCTGAATTGTCAGCAGCGGGTTTAACCAGCGGAGCAATTAGTTCAATGCAACTCTACGTAGCCACAAAAAAGACTTCGGGCAGTTTCAACAATTTTACGATTAGGGTAGGCCAAAGTGCTTCTGATTATTTATTTGATGGAGGTGGTGTTATATTCGGAAGCGATTTTACAACTGTATATTCAACTCCATCTTTAAGTACAGTAGCGGGTTGGAATACATTTACCTTTTCTACTCCTTATCAGTGGGATGGTTTTAGTAATATCGTGGTTGAATACTGTTTTAGCTCTTCCACAGGTTCGGGAGCAGATAATGTAGCAATTTACAGTGATGGTGGAGGCTCAACTCTGTCTAATTTTATCCTGAAAGCTGGGATCGACTGTAGCACTGGATTTAATTCATTTAATTATTATGGTAGTGGATATAAACCGCAAATCCGTTTTGGATTGGATGTGACAGGTACTGAGGTAGAGACCTCCACAGCCGGAAACCAAACTGAGTTCCTGGGGATTGGAAGTAATGATTATTTTTATAGCAGCTCCGGTAAGATAATAGCCAATATAAA
>JACFNA010000221.1 GCA_019455085.1 Chitinophagaceae bacterium | reverse complement strand
GACCCCCAAAGTACAAAGTGATATAATTCAGAATCTGGGTTTGAAAGATCCCAAAGTTTTCATCTCCTCATTCAACAGGCCCAATCTTTACTATGAAGTAGTGCCAAAAGTAAAGAAGGAACAGACGATTAAGAGCATTGTCAAATTCATTGCACAAAACCGTGGGAAAAGTGGTATCATTTACACACTCAACCGGAAGACCACGGAAGAAATTGCAGACATGCTGAATGCAAATGGAATCAAAGCTGCCGCATATCACGCAGGACTTGATTCCAAACTCCGCGCTGAAAGACAGGATAAATTTCTCTCAGAAAAGATCCAGGTAATCGTAGCTACAATAGCTTTTGGAATGGGCATAGACAAGCCGGACATCCGCTTTGTAATTCACTATAACATTCCCAAATCAATAGAAAACTATTATCAGGAGACCGGACGCGCAGGGCGGGATGGACTGGAAGGAAAATGTATCCTTTACTATTCTCATCATGATGTGGCCAAGCTGGAACATCTGATGCGCGACAAAACACTCACAGAGAGAGAAATCGGCGCCCAACTAATAAGGGAAACCGTTGCCTATTCAGAGAGTGCCGTTTGTCGCAGAAAACTGCTTCTCAACTATTTTGGTGAGATTTATCCTAAAGATAACTGTGGCGGTAAATGTGATAATTGCAAGCATCCCAAGGAA
Organism: Chitinophagaceae bacterium; assembly: GCA_019455085.1. GTDB lineage: Bacteria > Bacteroidota > Bacteroidia > Chitinophagales > Chitinophagaceae > Ginsengibacter. The sequence goes on along the minus strand of JACFNA010000221.1, from coordinate 3,979 downwards.
CTCATCGAGGCCAAAGAAGAAGCCCTGATTGCGCTTAAAGTAATAGAATCGCTGGAAGAAAGATTCCCGGCAAACTATGTAATCCCGGTGATTCTGGGTAGCGCCAACCCTCAGATTCAGATGTACAGGCACGATTCTCTCCCGGTTTTTGGGAGCGGAAAAGCGCACGACGAACTCTATTGGAATTCGCTGATTCGCCAGCTCATACTGGCAAACTATATCAAGAAGGATATCGCCGATTACGGGGTGCTTAAATTTACTGACAGCGGAAAAGCGTTTATGAAAAAACCGGCATCCTTTAAGATAGCAATTAACCATACTTTCGAAACTGACAGTGACGACGACGATGATGAGGCAGACAATGCTGAAGGTGTCGCAACAGACGAGAAGCTTTTTGAAATGCTGAAAGAGCTCCGCCAACGCGAGGGAAGGAAGAGAAACCTGCCACCGTTTGTAATTTTCCTGGAAAGCAGTCTGATGGATATGGCTACCCTATACCCTACTTCTACCAAAGAACTGGAAAAATGCCAGGGTGTAAGTGCGGGTAAAGCTATTAAATTCGGGAAACCCTTTATCGAACTTATTTCCAAATATGTGGAAGAAAACGATATAGAAAAGCCTGAAGAATTTGTGGTAAGGTCAGTGGCCAATAAGAGCAGTAACAAGGTCTTCATCATACAGAATATTGACAAGAAACTTCCCCTGGAAACTATTGCCAAACACAGATCCATGCCTCTCAGCGAGCTTCTCGAAGAAATGGAGACTATTGTGGCAAGCGGCACCAAACTCAACCTGGATTACGCAATTGACGAGTGGATGGACGAGTATGAAAAAGACGAAATAATTGAATATTTCAAGGGATGTGAGACCTCCAGTCTGGAAACAGCTCAGGAGGAGCTTTCTGATGGCAACTATTCACTGGAACAACTGAAAATCATGAGGATTAAATTCCTCAGTGAATATGGGAATTAAAATTTTTCTTCAAAACTTTATTTAATTAACTGAAACTCCTATTTTTGCCGCCCGCAACACGCGGAACGCTAAAATAAAATCGGTGCGGTAGCTCAGTCGGTAGAGCAAAGGACTGAAAATCCTTGTGTCGGCGGTTCGATCCCGCCCCACACCACAGAACCCCTTAATCGGGGTTTTTTTATTTTCTGCTATATTCTCTCCTCAGATAATTCATACTCTCTTGTGTCTCTCTACGGTCGTAGAGACCACAACACAGATTCCCTTAATCATGCGTTTCATGCCCGGGGAATTCTCCCCTCCTCCGGATTTACCTTACTGTAAACAAAGGCTATCCTTAACTTAGATTCTGATATTTCATTTAAACTCACCAGACATTTGTTGAGAATTTTACCTTACAGTATGCTTATGACAGATAACACCCATACCCAGAGTCAACCCATTTATCCAGGTGCTCATGACACAAACGCTTACCTCCCACTGCTTAGAGGGAAAAAAATTGGAGTGGTCACCAACCATACAGCCATGGTAGGAAGAGAGCATCTGATTGATATATTATTAAGGCACAAGATCACCATCACAAAGATATTCGGCCCTGAACATGGCTTCAGAGGAATAGCCGATGATGGTGCCGCAGTAAATGATGACACAGACGAGCAAACGGGTATCCCTATAATCTCACTCTGGAACAATCGTTACAAACCACACGAATCTGAACTCAGTGATATCGATATCGCTGTTTTTGATATTCAGGATGTCGGATGCCGGTTTTATACCTATATCAATACCCTGCAATGGTTTATGGAAGCAGCAGCCAAAGACGGGATACCCTTAATCATACTCGACCGCCCCAACCCCAACGGGCATTACATCGACGGGCCGGTGTTGGAAAAAACATACGCATCTCATATCGGCCTGAACCCCGTGCCAGTAGTGTATGGGATGACCATTGGGGAATATGCGCAAATGCTTGTCGGCGAGAAATGGTTAGAAGAGCCTGATCGGCAATGCGACCTCACCGTAATTCCCTGCCGCAATTACGCCCACAACCTGCTATACACCCTTCCGGTGAAGCCATCTCCCAATCTGCCTGATATGACATCCGTCTATCTGTATCCCTCTATGTGCTTCTTTGAGGGAACTGTATGCAGCATAGGCCGTGGTACCCCATACCCATTTCAGGTTTTTGGGCACCCGACATTCCCACAAAATCTGTTCAGTTTTACACCAAAAGAAACAGAAGGGGCTACAGATCCCAAATTCAAAAACCAGACTTGTCATGGGTTCAGGGTAGCACAGGATAAAAAGGAGGCATTGGAAAAAATTGGGAACAGAATCAGACTGGAATGGCTCATCAAAGCCTACAGTTTATATGTCGACAAGCCACACTTCTTTGATAGTTATCTCGGTTTCGAAAATCACTTTGACCTTTTGGCAGGAAACGCCACCCTTCGGAAAGCAATTCAAGACGGGATTCCTGAAGGGGAAATACGGTTGAGCTGGGAAAGCGGCCTCCGATCGTTCCGGAAAGTCAGAAAGAAGTACCTTCTCTACCCAGACTACGAACAGGTATCCAGGTAATACCCATATCCTATAAACAGTCCAATTAGTAGTTCAATTATTGAAGATCCTGCGTATTCTCAAAACTCAGTGCCGCGTAAAGTTAACTAAGACAGTCTGCCCCTACTGTACGCTTAACTATTATTGTCAGTATAAACACAACTTAGAGCAGTGCGCTGCCGCGTTTTCGCACACATCATAATATTATATATCTGACACATTGGTGATACAGGAGAATCAGGGACAATTTTCGTGTATTAATAACATTTATAAATAACACTTCCTTTCAGAAGAAAGAAAATAGGAATACCCCTTTCTTAAACATAAAGGGTTGGCAGAAAACAAACCTTACAGGCGGAGTAATTATTGGGAACAGATTTGATTACAGAGATATTTTGGGAAGGCGCAACAACCCGACTCAAACCTCGCTGGTACTGATCAATGAGGATACGCAGTTAATCACCTTTACTTATGAATATAACGATTCTCGGCATCCGAAATTCCCAACCAAAATCTCAGGTAAAAACGGAAGCAATTCGGTTTTTACGGCTACTATTACCTATCGATAGGCATATAACCTATCACTCCATTTAGAAATCATAAAAAGGCTGTCTCAGAGGGACAGCCTCTAAACTCCGTTTCATTCATCAAAGCAAACGTCCTCCATCTGTCGGCTCAATGATCAAACAGTGTGTTGTTATGGCTGTTGCTGAAACTCCACTACATCCATTCTGTTAACGGCATACAGTGAAGGATAGGGAGTGGGGATAGGCACCAATACTTTCTATTATTACCGTCTGACTAAGTAGGTTCAAAGCTCCTTGAACTTATATTTCAAATTTATTACCCCGCCCTTCAGGGCAGGGGTATGAAAGTATTACTCAAAAAAGGCTTTAGCCCCATTCTAAATATTTTGATCAGGCAACGATGATTTTTTATTATTCCCAGCAAATCTAAAATTGCAGGCCGTATTGATTAATTTGATTTGCTCTTTCATCACACTAAAACAGACAAGTCAGGAAAGCCAGTCGCGCAATCCGCTCACCCTCCCCCACCGCCTTCCATCATTCCTGAACGACAGGTCAGTTGAAAACATCGATTACAACACCCGGATATTAGTAAATTGTATTTGACAAAACTGCTTAAAATCATGAGGAAGCTATTCTTACTGCTCTGCCTTTCCGGTATGCTAGTGATGCAATTATTCGCACAGGACAGCCATACTATTTCATTTGAGGTATCTGATGTCACGCAGCCTTCTATCAGTATGGCGGCCGATGGAAAGTCATTCGTATTTAACATCAAGGGCTTGCTGCCGTGCTGGAATTCAGTGCTTGTTCAGCCCGGAACCTCAGACCGGTAGCGAACCCAAAGCCGAAGATAAGTACAAATACTTGTAGGCTCCCCATTTTTAGTACTGATTAAAAGTAGAATAATTTAAGCATTGATT
>JACFNA010000220.1 GCA_019455085.1 Chitinophagaceae bacterium | reverse complement strand
GGCATGCTATAGGAACCCGAATTTTGTTATATTTAAGATCAGATCAATCAGAGAAATGAAAAGGATATTTTTTCTTGTTGCATTTTATGTGCTTACAGGTGGTACAAGTGCACAGTCCCTTGTGCCTACGCCCCCGATGGGATGGATGACCTGGAATCTTTTTGGTGAAAACATCAATGAAGAGATTATTCGTGAGATGGCGGATGCGATGGTATCAAGTGGAATGAAGGAAGCAGGTTATCATTATATCATGATAGACGACGGATGGCAGGGCGGAAGGGATAACAAAAATAATATGCTCCCCGATCCGAAAAAGTTTCCTTCGGGAATCAAAGCTTTGGCAGATTATGTCCATTCCAAAGGATTAAAGCTGGGGATTTATTCTGATGCTGCACAACTTACCTGTGCCGGTTACACTGCCAGTTATGGCTTTGAAAACCAGGATGCAAAAACATTTGCTTCCTGGGGGATAGATTACCTGAAATATGATTACTGCCATGCGCCCGGAGATTCGGTTACCGCCAAAGTGCGTTATAAGGCAATGGCAGATGCACTGAAAAAAAGCGGAAGAGAGATTGTATTCAGTGTGTGTGAATGGGGACAGCGGTATCCCTGGGTCTGGGCTGCGCAACTGGGCGGAAACCTATGGCGGACTACTTATGACGTTCGCGATTCATGGAGCAGTCTGATGTATATCTATGAGATAAATGTGAAATTGGATAAGTATGCCGGTCCCGGACGGTGGAACGATCCGGATATGCTGATTGTAGGGCTTCGCGGGAAGAGTGGCCCTGCAAGTGATTTGGGGGGTACAGGCTGCAACGATATTGAGTATATGAGCAACATGAGCCTGTGGAGTATCATGGCTTCGCCATTGGTGGCAACCAATGATATCAGAAACATGAGTGCGGTGTATAAAGAAATTCTGACAAATCCTGAGGTAATTGCAGTCAATCAGGATCCGCTCGGCAAGCAGGCAGTACGGATGATAAGCAGAGATTCGGTAGATGTGTTGTTGAAACCATTGAGCAACGGAGACCATGCTGTTGCGGTGTTGAATAAGGGTAGCAAAAAGCAGACAGTGACCCTGGACTTCCGGGAAATAGGCCTTGAAGGCAGTTTTATTATCAGAGACTTGTGGCAGAAGGCAGATATAGGCAGGGGAGCGAAGTGGAAAGGCGAAGTGCTTTCGCACGAGACGAAATTTTACAGGTTGAAAAAATTAAACTGAAATGAAAAAGTATTTCTTATTCATTCTGATGATGGTGATGGGGTTGTCGACAGGCTATGCGCAGCAGTATGTGCCTTCAGCAGAGAATCTGCAAGCCCGACAACATTTTCAGGATAATAAGTTTGGCATGTTTATTCACTGGGGACTGTCCAGTATTTTGGGTGATGGCGAATGGGTGATGAACAACCGGAAGATAACTGCTGAGGATTATGGAAGGCTGCTGCCTGCTTTTAATCCTGTAAATTTTGACGCAGCTGCGTGGGTAGGCGCCGCAAAGAGCGCGGGTATGAAGTATATTGTCTTTATTACAAGGCATCACGATGGCTTTTCGAATTGGGATACAAAGTACTCAGATTGGAAAATTACGAATACACCTTATGGTAAGGATGTGCTGAAAATGCTGGCAGCAGAATGCCAAAAGCAGGGAATTCAGTTAGGCCTGTATTATTCCCTCATCGATTGGTACAGGAGTGATTACCCCTATGAAACCGGACGTACGGGAAAGGCAAGCGGCAGAACAGTTAAGAGTGATTATAATCACTACCTGCAGTTTATGAAAAATCAACTTACCGAACTGCTTACTGAATATGGGCCTGTGATGTCTATCTGGTTAGATGGACATTGGGATCAGACGAATGTGGAAGGCAGCAGCGATATGAGTTCGAGGCTCAACTGGCATTATGACGAACTCTATGCTCATATTCATAAGTTGCAACCGGCAGTATTGATTGGCAACAATCACCATCAGACGCCTTTCGCAGGGGAAGACTTTCAAATGTTTGAGCGCGACCTCCCCGGTCAGAACAAAAGCGGGCTGAGTTTTCAGACGGCATCTGATGTGCTGCCGCTTGAAACATGTGAAACCATGAATGGGTCGTGGGGGTTTAATATCACGGATAATAATTTTAAGTCCACAAAAGATCTCGTGCATTACCTGGCAGGTGCAGCTGGGAGGAATGCTAACTTCCTGCTCAACATCGGGCCCATGCCGGATGGGAGTGTGCAACCGGAATTCTTAGACACCCTAAAGGAAATTGGTAAATGGACTGCCAGATATGGCGAGACGGTTTATGGCACCAGAGGTGGCATTGTAGATCCTCAGGATTGGGGGGTGGTGGTCGCAAAAGGCAACCGCATCTTTATTCATGTATTCTACAGGCCTAAGGAAAATTATGTATTCATTCCGGGACTGAGTGAGAAGATCACCGGGGCTGTTGCTTTTGATAATGGAAAGGCATTGCGATTTCGCCAGCAGGCGGAGGGCGTATTTGTGTATATAGACGATCTGCCGGAGAATAGTGTGGATGCAATTATTGAATTGACAAAAAAATAGTGAATTATGAATAAGGTATTTTCATGCCTGGCAGCTTTGTTGCTGGTGTCAGCCACTTATAGCCAGACAAAAGTGCCGGTATTTATCTCAGGGCAGGATGGCCACCAGAGCTATCGTATCCCGGCAATTATCGCTGCGCCAAATGGGGATCTGTTGGCTTTTTGCGAAGGCAGGGTGCATCATGCAGGCGATTTCGGAGATATCAATATTGTGATGAAGAGGAGTACAGATGGAGGAAAAACATGGAGTGGTTTACAGACTGTGGTGGACTATGACACTTTGCAGGCAGGTAATCCTGCGCCTGTAGTAGATCGTACAGATCCCGAATATCCCGGAGGCAGAATATTTTTATTTTATAACACAGGCGACAATCACGAAGGTGAAGTAAGAAAGGGCAATGGCTTAAGGGAAGTATGGTATAAGACTTCTATCGATAATGGTAATTCATGGAGTGAGCCGGTTAATATTACGACACAGACTCATCGCCCCAGACAACCTCAGCGAAATGCTGCTTATAATTTTTCTGAAGACTGGCGGAGTTATGCCAATACACCCGGCCATGCCATGCAATTCGCATCTGGAAAGTTTAAAGGCCGGATATTTGTAGCCGCCAACCATTCGGCAGGTGCACCGCAGAATGCATTTATGGACTATGCAGCACATGGATATTTTACCGACGATCATGGTAAGTCGTTTCACCTTAGCAAGAATGTAATTTTTCCAGGAGGGAATGAGTCCACTGCTGCTGAATTAAGTAATAGCAGGCTGATGATGAATAGCCGGAACCAGCGTGGCGATGTAAGGGCGAGAATCGTATCTGTGAGTAGTGATGGAGGTGCTACATGGGATACCAGTTACTTTGATAAAACACTGATAGACCCCGTGAATGAAGGAAGCCTCCTGACAATCGGCAGGAAGAAAGGCAGGAACATTCTGGCGTTCAGCAATACTGCTGATATGCAACGGAGAGATAATCTGACCCTGCGTATCAGCTATGATGACGGGCATACATGGAAGAAGTCGATTACAGTGGATAAAAGCCCTGATGATAAAGGTGACTACACAGCCTACTCTGATCTTGTGGCGATAGGAAAGAAAAGGGTGGGAATACTATATGAATCGGAGGGATACAAAAAGATTGTTTTCTCTGTGATCAAATGGAGGTGATAAAGTTGCAGGGATTGGGCAGAATACAATCAGCCCCTTATTAATTCTTATGGTATCTTTCCTCCTCAGTCGAACAATTTATGTTAAGAAGCAAGAAACTCTGGACACTCTTAATAGCAGTCGGGATAATTTCCGGCGTGGTGGTATTGGAAAGATGTTCGCCGGACAAAGGAGATTCAGTCCCGGTTTCTGATAACAAATACATAGGTGATGCCTCCTGCCAGTCGTGCCATAAAGCAGAATATGATTCATGGCTCACATCAGATCATTTCAGGGCAATGCAGCCTGCTGATGAAAATACAGTATTGGGAGATTTTAATAATGCAACCTATACTGCAGATGGAGTTACCAGTAAGTTTTTCAGGAAAGAAGGAAAGTACTATATCAATACCCAGGGCCCTGATGGGGAGAATCATGACTATGAGATACTTTACACTTTTGGGTACAAGCCTCTGCAACAATACTTAGTGGCCTTTCCCGGAGGAAGGCTGCAGGCTACACGGCAGAGTTGGGATACAGAAAACAAAAAGTGGTTTCATCAGTATGCCGGACAGAAAATACCTGCGCATGACTGGATGCACTGGACTGCCAATGCACAAAACTGGAATACCATGTGCTCCCGCTGCCATTCTACCGATTTGCAAAAGAATTACGACCTCAATACAGATACGTATCATACTACGTATAGCACCATGACAGTGAGTTGTGAAAGTTGTCATGGGCCGGGTGAAAAGCATCTGGAATATGTAAACAGCAAGTCGTACAAGAACGGAAAAAAGATAGTGGGCTCATTTTTGGAAACGGGAAAAGGGAGTAGCCAGATGGCAGTGATTAATACCTGTGCGCCCTGCCATGCAAGAGCGGGTGAGATATCTCCCCACAAGTTGACAAGCCCTGAACTGTTGGATAATTATATTCCCGAATTGCCTACCACAGCACATTTCTACGCCGATGGGCAAATGCGGGATGAAGACTAT
>JACFNA010000219.1 GCA_019455085.1 Chitinophagaceae bacterium | reverse complement strand
GAAGTCAGGTGGAAAACTCTTTTCAGGGATTATACCTAAGATAGAGAATGCGCTGCAGGCTGTAGAAAGAGGGGTAGAAGAAGTGGTTATCGGCAATTCTGAAAAGTTGGGCGATCTTATCACCGGGATTAGCGGCACAAAAATCAGTAAATGAAACTGCAGGGCAACGATATTGAAACCTTAACAGCTGATAGCAGGGAGTTGCTAAAGCAACTGATATCGATTCCATCAATAAGCAGAGAGGAGGATAAAACGGCAGATTGCCTGGAAGCATTCTTCAGAAAGAAAACAATCAATCCCCAACGACTAAAGAATAATGTATGGCTTACGAATAGGCATTATAGTGAACATAAGCCAACCTTGCTGCTTAACTCACATCACGATACCGTAAAGCCCAACAACGGCTATACGCTGAATCCTTTTGAACCTGTTGAGAAAGATGGTAAGTTGTATGGACTTGGCTCCAATGATGCAGGAGGCGCTCTGGTGTCGTTGCTTGCCGCGTTTTTATATTATTATGAAAAAGAACTTCCCTTTAATCTTATCTATGCGGCCACAGCTGAAGAGGAAATTTCCGGCAAGGACGGAATTGAGCTGCTGGTGAAGCATTTGCCTGCTGTGGATTGTGGCATCATCGGGGAACCCACTCTTATGAAGATGGCAATAGCTGAAAAAGGATTGCTGGTATTGGATTGTAAGGCTAAAGGGAAAGCAGGACATGCAGCGCGTGATGAAGGAGTGAATGCGCTGTACGTTGCACTGGAAGATATCCGATGGGCAGACAGCCATTCATTTGAAAGAGTTTCAGAACTGCTGGGGCCTGTGCATCTGGCGGTTACTTCTATAGAAACACCGAACAAGGCGCACAATGTGGTGCCCGACGAGTGTAATTTTATCATGGATGTAAGAGTGAATGAGTTGTACGCATTTGAGGAAATCTTAAACGAATTGCAAGGAGGAATGAAGAGTATTATTACCCCAAGGTCGCTCAGGCTGAAACCATCATCCATTGCGTCGGATCATCCATTGGTACGTGCCGGACACCGGATAGGTTTAGCTTCTTACGGCTCACCTACCTGTTCAGACATGACGCTCATTGATTTTCCGGCATTGAAAATTGGCCCGGGCGATTCGGCAAGGAGTCATACTGCCGACGAGTTTATCTTCGTAGATGAAATAGAACAGGGTATTCGCATCTACATCTCCCTGATTGATAATTTTGGACAGGAGATCGAAAACAGTAAAAATTAATCATTATGAAACTCTGGCAGAAAGATATCGATTCGCTCAAGGAAGTGGAAAAGTTTACTGTAGGAAAAGACAGAGAACTGGATGTGTTGTTGGCGCGCTACGATGTGTTGGGCTCTCTGGCTCATATCAGGATGCTCGAGTCTGTCGGACTTTTGAATAAGGAAGAACTGGATGCACTTCAGACAGCCCTGAAGCAAATTTATAAGGAGATAGAGGAGGGGAATTTTTCTTTGGGAGAAGGGGTGGAGGATATCCATTCCCAAATTGAGGATATACTTACCAGGCAACTGGGAGATGCGGGAAAAAAGATCCACGCTGCACGCTCAAGGAATGATCAGGTTTTGGTGGACTTGAAATTGTTTCTCAGAAATGAGATAGAAGATATTATCAGGCGTACGCAAAGGCTTTTTGAATTGTTTCAAAACAAAAGCGAAACGTATAAGGATGACCTTTTGCCCGGCTACACTCATCTTCAGTTGGCAATGCCTTCGTCATTCGGGCTTTGGTTTGGTGCTTATGCAGAGAGCCTGGCAGACGATATCATGTCGATGTACCCCGCGTGGGTGATGGCCAATAAGAATCCTCTGGGTAGTGCCGCCGGGTATGGAAGCTCATTTCCGATAAACCGTGCCCTTACCACACAATTGCTGGGTTTTTCAGAATTGGATCATAACGTGGTGTATGCACAGATGGGCAGGGGAAAAGTAGAAAAGATTTTTCTACAGGGGATTTCCAATATTGCCGCCACGTTGGCAAAGTGTGCTATGGACGGGTGTTTGTTTATGAACCAGAACTTTGGTTTTATCAGTTTTCCGGATGAGTTAACCACAGGGAGCAGCATCATGCCTCATAAGAAAAACCCTGATGTGCTGGAACTGGTGCGCGCAAGGTGCAACCAGATTCAGTCGGCTCCTTATGTAATTCAGTCGATGCTTACTAATCTGCCATCCGGCTACCATCGCGATTTTCAATTGATAAAGGAAGTTGTGTTTCCCGCAATCAGCAATTTGAAAGACTGCCTTGAGATGATGCACCTGATGTTTAGCAATGTCACAGTGAAAAAGGATATTTTGAAAGATCCGAAATACCTGTATTTGTTTACTGTGGAGGAAATGAATAAACTGGTATTAAAAGGTACTCCGCTCAGGGATGCGTATAGGGAAATCGGGAAGCAGGTGGCAGATGGAACTTTTCAGTCAGACGCCCAACTGCATCACACCCACGAAGGCTCGGCAGGCAATCTGCGCAACAGGGAAGTGGCCGAAATGTTGCAAAAAAACCTTCAACTGTTTAATTTTAATGAAGTCAATCTGGCTTTAAAAAAATTAATACAGTAAATTGCCACTTTCCATAGCTGGAATTGTACATTATGGCAGAGGAAAACAAACGAAAGATTGCAATTTTTGGTTCTACCGGATCTATTGGTACCCAGGCACTTAAAGTAATTAAGGCTTTACCTGATTTGTTTGAAGTCGAAATTCTTACTGCCCAAAATAACGAAAGCCTTCTGATCGAGCAGGCCTTACAGTTTCGTCCGAATGTAGTAGTAATTGGAGATGAGCGGAAATATGTGGCAGTAAAGGAAGCCCTTTCTTCTACTGATATCAAGGTATTTGCGGGAGAAAAATCAATTGAGCAGGCAGCTGAATTTGATACTTATGATGTGATGCTTTCTGCCATTGTGGGTTTTGCCGGGCTAAAACCTACACTCATTGCACTGGAGCATGGAAAAGCGATAGCACTCGCTAACAAGGAATCTCTTGTGGTAGCAGGCGATTTGATGATGAAGATGGCAGTAGAGAAGCAGGTGCCCATTATACCGGTTGACAGCAGCCATTCTGCAATTTTTCAATGTTTGGTAGGGGAGGGGCGCAACAGGATTGAAAAAGTAATTCTTACTGCCAGCGGCGGCCCATTTGTGGGCAGGAAACCTAATTTTCTGGTAAATATCAAGCGCCATCATGCCCTTCAACACCCAAATTGGAACATGGGAGCCAAGGTGACAATTGATTCAGCTACGCTGATGAACAAGGGGCTTGAGATGATTGCGGCTAAATGGCTTTTTTATCTGGAACCTGACCAAATCGAGGTAATTGTTCACAAACAGAGTATTATCCAGAGTATGATTGAATTTGAGGATGGAAGTGTGAAGGCACAACTTGCACTGCCTGATATGAGGATTCCGATTCAATATGCACTTTCTTTTCCTGCGAGGCACAATACAGACAATCCAAGAATCAATTTCAGGAAGCTGGCAGGGTTAGAGTTTGAAGAGCCGGATATCAAGACCTTCAGAAATCTGGCACTGGCCCAGATGGCGTTGGTAAAGGGAGGTAACATGCCTGCCGTACTTAATGCGGCCAATGAAATAGCGGTATGGGCCTTTCTTAATAACCGGATTGGTTTTCTGGATATGACGGCGGTGGTGGAAAAGACGCTTGAAAATGTTCATTTTATAGAAAAGCCAAATCTTGCTGAATATTTTGAAAGCGACGGCGAGGCTCGTAATTTTGCTGCCTCTTTGATTAACTTATAACTCCGAACCCGAAAATATTTTCATAAACTACACACCCAACAAGTGACAAGTATCAGCATTTTAGCAATCAATTGGCCGGGAGTAGGCCTGCAGGTGGCATACCTTCTTTTATCTCTTTCAATTTTGGTTATTATCCATGAATTTGGCCATTTCATTACAGCAAAATGGTTCAAGTGCAGAGTGGAGAAATTTTACCTGTTTTTTGATCCCTGGTTTTCTATTTTCAAGAAGAAAGTGAAGGATACTGAATACGGTATCGGCTGGTTACCTCTTGGCGGTTATGTGAAGATAGCCGGCATGATAGATGAAAGCATGGACAAAGAGCAGATGAAACAGCCGCCGCAGCCGTGGGAGTTTCGCAGCAAGCCCGCCTGGCAAAGGTTAATCATAATGATTGCCGGTGTTACCATGAATGTGCTTCTTGCCTTTTTTATCTATGCCATGATTCTTTATACATGGGGTGAAACCAAGTTACCCATGAAGAATCTCAATGGTGGAATCTGGGTTACAGATAGCCTGATGTCGGATATCGGTTTGAGAAATGGTGATGAGATAGTATCTGTAAATGGAGAGCCTGTTAAGTATTTTGATGACCTTACTGCTAAGATTCTTCTTGGAAAAGAGATTGAAGTAAAACGAAATGGAGTACAGCAGACGATCCATGTGCCAATTAATCTGATTGGGCAACTTGTTGAGAAGAAGAAGAGCCGGAATCCATTGGTGATGCCACGTCAACCGGTGATTGTGGGCGGATTTGCCGAGGGTGTCTCAGGTGCAAAGAATGGAGGTATCCTGCCGTTTGATAAGATCGTGGCAGTGGATACGGTTCCTGTATCTTATTTCGATGAAATGTCACCCCTGCTTAGCCGGTATAAAGGAGATTCTGTGTGGCTTACAGTGGAGAGAAGCGGAGAACAGATTAGGAAAGAGGTAGCTGTGGACTCT
>JACFNA010000218.1:2273-4744 GCA_019455085.1 Chitinophagaceae bacterium | reverse complement strand
AAGCAATTATGACCTGCTCAGAGATTTTACTGAGCGTTTCGGAATATCTTATCATCATGTATCTGCTAATCAACTATCGCGCGAGGATCATGAGCAACAGCTCATAGAGGTCATTGATGGATACAGTCCGAATTTTATTGTTTTAGCCAGATACATGCGTATACTTACTCCTGGTTTTGTTCAGCACTATCAGGGAAGGATTATAAATATCCACCACTCTTTTCTTCCTGCCTTTATCGGTGCGCAACCTTATTTGCAGGCTTATAACCGGGGAGTAAAAATCATTGGGGCTACCGCTCATTTTGTCAATGAAAATCTGGATGAGGGCCCCATTATTTGTCAGGATGTGATACCGGTAGATCACACTCAGAATGCCGGAGAGATGGCTAGGGCCGGAAAGGGAGTGGAAAAAATGGTTTTGGCTCAGGCTATCAAACTGGTGCTGGAAGACAGGGTTATGCTGAGTGGGAACAGAACGGTGATTTTTTAGTCAAAGGGGAGATAACAGACCGACCGGGCTCTTTGCCGATAGGTTTTGTGAGTATTTTGGTTTAGTACCGATGTAAATTCAACTAACGAATCCTGATATTTTCACTTACCGTGTGGTTTTGTGGTAGAGGTTTGTGCATAGTGGGAGTCGGGTTGTTTAGGTACTAATTGGTAGCCCCCTGAGGGGAACCTGACCCGGGAAGGTGCTCTCACTGTCTTGTTCCGGATAGGAACTATAGTCTCTCCTGGTGAACCTTCGTGCCCTCGTGCTCTGGTGGCAAAAGAACACTGTAAAGCATAATCCTTATTTCTTGAAGCCAATGGGCTCTCTTTCTTCCCATTTTCTTTGGGCAGCTTTTTCGTCTAATAAATTTTCAATACTATCGTAGATATGGCTAAGCTGCACATCATGTTCGGTCGTTCTTTCCTGAATCAGGCGCAACTGGTCTTTTATGTCGGTTTGTTGCAACAATACCCGTCGTACTTCTACAAACGCGCGCATGATGGCAATATTCATATTTATGGCACGATCGCTGTTCAATACGCCGCTAAGCATAGCCACGCCTTGTTCAGTGAAGGCGTAAGGTAAAACATTTATATTACGCTTTTTTTGGGATGCAGTCACAAATGGTGATGCTGAACGTTTTATTGTTTCAGATGTGGTCACAGTTTGTGACCGCATGCTCTGCCATTCATCGGCGTTAAGCCGAAACATAAAATCTTCCGGAAATCGTTTTATGTTCCGCTTAACAGCCTGATTTAACACCTTGGTTTGCACTTCATAAAGGGCGGCCAAGTCATAGTCAAGCATCACCCTTTCTCCTCTGATTTCATAAATTCTGTTTTGAATGGTTTGGATGATTTGCATAGGTTGTTCGTTTCAGTCTTCAAATATCGCGTATATTTTAAAATGAATACTGGTCCGTGATGGACTGACTGATCGTCGGGAAAATAGAAAAGGCCTCCCGCACGCCGCGCAGAAGTGTGCAGAGTATCATTCCAGTTTGCTTCTTCAGTCCATGAAAATCTGCGTAATCAGCGGGAAACAAAAGGGTCACTAATCGGCGTATTTGGTAGCATTGCAACCTCCCGGGACGGACCTGCTGTCTTCTTCCATTTCTCCGTGGATTCTCTGCAGCTACCATATCAGACGAGCGGATAGGATCCGGCGCTATGCTACCTTCAATGTACCTTGTTTTCGTTCGGGTTGTCCAGGCTAAACCCAAATTTTGCAGTTGGCCTGCAAAACAACTAAGAATGGCTAATGCTCGGATCATTGATTCTCGCAAATCCTTTCTAAATGCGGCGTGAAAGAGATTTTCATCAGTCCTTATCACTTCTTTTAGCGGCATTACGCCACTGTAACATGTGAAAGCAAGGAGCTTTTCACATGAACATTGGCGAAATCGGGGTTACCGGGATGCTCTCCACAAAGGCTAGTGCAGAATCCCGGATAAACAACAATAGACTCCACATCAATCAAACGCGACGCCACTCATTACACGGCGAGTATGGGGACTAATGCACAAATCTATGCACCGGGACTGCGGCTGGAAAGATGAATTGACAGCAGACTGCGAAGGAAGTTCGTTTTTGATCTTACCTAAAAGTTAAACAAGGCAGCGGCCCAATACACCGCATTTATACCTTGGCCTATGGTTTTCATATAGGATAGTCTTGCTTCTATGTTTTTTCGATGACTTCCGACCGCGAACCGAAGCCCTGCATTTCCTGAAGGGCCAAAAGAACTACTATATTTTTTTATATATCTGGTCCTATTAAATAGAAAATTATCAGAGTAGTAGTCTTTATCTTCCTGACTATAACCACCATAGTGATAGGCAAATCCTCCGCCCACAAAAAAACCAAACCGTTTTCTGTTTTCTTTTGTTGAGCCCGCACCGACATTTAAATTTATGATGGCCGGTACGTTCAACATAAAATAGGGGGTGTAACTATAGGAAGAACCTAAAGAAAAAAAG
>JACFNA010000218.1:0-2263 GCA_019455085.1 Chitinophagaceae bacterium | reverse complement strand
TGACAGGAATACCGAGTGAAACGGAGAGCGCTTCGGTTTCTATAAAATTCACCCGCGGGGAATAAGTAAACGCAAAGCCGGTACACGCACCGGCATCCGGGACATCAGCTACGAATGTACCTACGCCGGCGCCATGCATAAAACTTTGCGAGAGGCAAAATGTAAGCGAAAGAGAAAATAGCGATAAAAAAACTATAATTTTCATCACGCTTAATAGTTAAGGCTCCACTAAGTTACAACAAATAGATAACTGACCGAACCACAACTTAGCATACGGCTTTACCTATAAATCCACCTGCTTTGCAAGTGTTAGTTTAATGTCATCGTTACATCCGCAATGCAGCGTGCTCTTCGTATAAGGGTGCGAGACTTTCTCTGAGTTTTTTAAAGAACTCATAATTTTTATCATGTATTCTTTTTGAAATTTGATCGGGTTCTACGGAAACACCATTTCCAACCAGACTGGTGGCGGCTTCCTCTAATCTGTTAAAGACTCCTCCTGACTTCATCATTTTTTCCAAAAAACGAGCATTAAGGGGGTGAAAGTACCGTCAATACTGGATTCTTGATTTTGGTTTGGGTGTCCCGGGATGGTGTATTTAGATTTGCAACATGTATTGGCGCAAGAAAAAGAATAAGTCCGGTGTCGTGAGTATTCAGGTTATTGATAAAAGCAGTGGTAAATACAAGGTTGTCAAAACCATCGGTAGTTCTGCCGTTGAAGCTGAGATTATCAAACTTACACAGGAAGCCCGGGAGTTTATTGATTCTTATGGCGGTCAACAGCGATTGGATTTCATTTTAGGAGATGATCAACGGTACTTTGAATCCATTTATGAAAATATACAGCAGGTTCAACTCTTAGGGCCGGAGATTATACTTGGGAAGCTTTTTGACGAAATAGGTTTTAATGCGATTAAAGATGAACTCTTCAGGCATCTGGTGATAGCTCGGCTTATCTATCCCGTAAGTAAATTAAAAACCATCGACTACCTTCAGAAGTATAAGGGAATAACGCTTCATGTTAATGACATTTATCGTTATATGGATCAGTTGCATGCTCACCAGATGGAACAAGTGCAACAGATTAATTTCAATCATACCATTCGCATTTTAGGAGGTAAATTAACGGTTGTATTTTACGATGTAACTACACTTTATTTTGAAGCACCTGATGAAGACGACCTTCGTAAAACCGGATTCAGTAAAGATGGCAAGCATAACGAGCCTCAGATTGTTCTTGGACTGCTCGTAAGCGAAAATGGATATCCATTGGATTATGCGATTTTTGAAGGCGACAAATTTGAAGGGCATACCATGCTTCCTGTCATTGAAGCGTTTAAAGAGAAGTATAAAATGCAGCGGATAATTGTGGTAGCAGATGCCGGGCTGATGTCAAATAAAAACGTTACAGCCCTGTTAGCGCAGCATTATGATTTTATCATAGGAGCAAGAATAAAGAATGAATCCAGGCATGTGCAGCAACAAATACTGGCTCTACGGTTGGAAGATGATGAAAGTACTGAAATTAAAAAAGATGAATTATTGAGAATAATTGTCCATTATTCTGAGAGCCGTGCGCACAAAGATGCTTACAATCGGAATAAAGGAATGGAGCGATTGAAAAAGCTTTTAAATACTGGTAAATTAACCAAGAAGCATATCAACAACAAAGGGTATAATAAGTATTTAAGATTGGAAGGCGAGGTAAGCATTGTTATTGACGAGGAGAAATTTAAAGACGATTCGAAGTGGGATGGGTTGAAAGGCTATCTTACAAATACCAATCTTTCCAAAGAAACAGTAATGGATTATTATAGACAGCTTTGGCATATAGAAAAGACTTTCAGAATTACTAAAACTGATTTAAAGGTTCGTCCCATTTATCATTATAAAAGGCGCAGAATAGAAGCGCACATCTGTATTGCTTTTGCTGCCTGCAAACTGTATAAAGAATTAGAAAGGCAATTGAAATTAAAAAAATCAGGCCTCAGCGCTGAAAAAGCATTAGATATATTAAAAACGATTTTTGGATTAACAATTAAATTACCTCAATCAAAAGAAAAAAGGCTAATGCTCCTTGACAAAACTGATGAACAAAAAAAATTAATGGCCCTTTTTTTATAATTTTGGGTGTCCCAGTGATGAAGTCAGGAGAAAATAGCGATAAAAAAACTATAATTTTCATCACGCTTAATAGTTAAGGCGGTAGTATTTAATTCTTTGTGTAAATAGTTTACAGTAACTGTGTTAAGGAGTTAAT
>JACFNA010000217.1 GCA_019455085.1 Chitinophagaceae bacterium | reverse complement strand
AATATTTAACAATCGAATATGGTAACGAACCTGGAGAGACTTATTAAAGCCATGGGGAAGATATGGCTTGCTTTGGTATTGGTAATCTTTACATCTACAGCATCACTTTCGCAGGAATATCACTGCTATCCTACAAACTGGTGGGTAGGGATGAAATATCATACTATCCAATTGATGATTCACGGTACAGATGCAGGTAAGGGAGCAGGTTATAAGGTATCTTATCCAGGTGTCATACTAAAGCAAGTACACAGGCCTGAAGGAAAGAATTATGTATTTCTGGATTTGGAGATAAGTGAAAGTGCCAGGCCCGGTATTGCTACAGTGACCTTCACAGTAGGGAATCAGCCAAAGTCAGTTCCCTTTGAATTGAAAGTGCGCAGGAAGGGAAATGGAATCACCTACGCACAGGGAGTGACATCAGAAGACCTGGTATATCTGATCATGCCTGACAGGTTTAGTAATGGTGACCCGTCTAACGACCGGATTCCGGGTATGAGAGATCAGACACTCAACAGAGATTCTGTATTTTATCGTCATGGCGGCGATCTGAAAGGTATAGAGAATCATTTGGACTATCTGGGTTCGCTGGGTGTGACGGCCCTGTGGCTAAATCCTGTAATAGAAAATGATATGCCTGAAAGGACAGAACACGGGTATTCATTTACCAATCATTATAAAATTGATCCCAGAATAGGAGGCGGGCAGGCTTATCATTCCCTGATTAATGCAGCCCACAGGAAAGGTATCAAGATTATTCAGGATGCAGTATATAATCATGTGGGCAGCTACCATTTTACAGTGCTGGATCCACCGATGGCAGACTGGCTCCATCACTGGAAGGATTATACAAATACAACCTATAAAGACCA
The DNA here is from genome assembly GCA_019455085.1 of Chitinophagaceae bacterium. Lineage (GTDB taxonomy): Bacteria > Bacteroidota > Bacteroidia > Chitinophagales > Chitinophagaceae > Ginsengibacter. Next base: position 3,975 of record JACFNA010000217.1, on the reverse strand, counting down.
GGCAATCTTTGATCCTTATGCCTCACGGATCGATAGAGACAAGATGCAGGATGGATGGTTTGTGCCCAGCATGCCCGATCTGAATCAGAAAAATCCTTATGTGGCCAGATTTCTGATTCAGCATGCAATATGGACGGTTGAAGAATTTGGAATTGATGGCTGGCGTATTGATACTTACGCATATAATGACCTGGATTTTATGAACGAGTGCAACAAGGCGCTCCTCGACGAATATCCACAACTGACGATGTTTGGCGAAACCTGGGTTCATGGTGTAGTAAACCAGAGTTATTTTGCAGAGAATGTTTTTGATATTCCGTTTAAAAGCAATTTGCCGGGCGTGACAGATTTCCAGACCCTTTGGAGAATAACAGATGTGGTGACACGTGATTTTAGCTGGACAGATGGTGTGAATAAGTTGTATAATACACTTGCCAATGACTTTGTGTATAAAGATCCGATGAGAAATGTGATTTTTCTTGATAATCACGATCTGAGCAGGTTTTATAGTGTGGCAGGGAAAGACTTCCTGAAATACAAGACTGCAATGATTTGGTTATTTACATGCAGAGGGATTCCGCAACTTTATTATGGCAGTGAGATAGGAATGGAAGGCTTTACCTCTCCGGTGGACGGATATGTCAGGCAGGATTTTCCGGGAGGATGGCCGGGGGACGCATCTGACAAATTTAAAGCATCGGGCAGGTCCGCTGCTGAAAACGAAATTTGGAATCTGGTGAGCACGCTCGGGCAATTCAGAAAGACAGCTTCCGCTATCCGAAGCGGAAAAATGATGCAGTATGCCCCCGTAAAAGGAGAATACGTTTATTTCCGGTACGATAGTAAACAGACAATCATGGTGGTGATGAATACGGGTAAAGAAGCCTACAGATTTAAAGCCACAGATTATAACGAGCGTACAAGCGGGTTTTCCAGAATGCAGAATGTGCTTACCGGGGAAATTACTTCACTATCAGAGTTTGCCGTGAAGCCTGGAGAATCGGGCGTCTGGGAGTTGAAGCGTTAATTAGCATTACTTTTGAGGTGCTGATATCTGCACTTTAAATATATTTACCACCTTAGCATCAGAGAAAACAATACCCTCGCTGCTGTGACCGTTGAATAGTTTTACGAAACCTTTGTTAATTCAACCCACTGCTTTAGTGAAGAATATATTTTCAGCTAATTTTAATTATGAATGTAATAACCGATTTTATTATGAGTAAAAGATTTATCCCTGTTCTGGTTGTATTAATAATCGGAGGCCTGTTTGTAGCGTATGGAGTGTTAGGAAAGAACGAATCATCGCTGAAAGACCCAAATGATAAGTATGAACAGATATTGAGAAATGTGGGTATTGTTTTGGAGCAAGGCCATTACAGCCCTAAGAAGATTGACGACAAGTTTTCTGCAGAGGTGCTGAAAAACCTGGAAGAAACGCTGGATCCTGATAAATCAATTTTTTATCAGAAGGATATCAAATCGTTTGCCCAGTACGAAACCCAGATTGATAATGAGATTCATGGAGCCCCTCTGAAATCATTCTACTTTATAGTGGATGTGTACCGCAAGCGGTTCGACGAACTGGAGGCATTATATAACCGTGCTTTGTCGGAGCCAATGAATTTTAATATAAAGGAAAGCTACCAGCCCGACCCCGAAAAAAGAGACTATCCCGCGAATGAGAAAGAGCGCTATGATTTTGTGAGGAAGAAGATGAAATATCAGGTGCTGGTAAAATATTCTGATTTGATGGATCTCCGTGATAGCAGCAAGGTTACGCCCAGGAAGGCTGATAGTACTTTGCTGCGGGAAGCTAAGGAAACCGTATCAAAGCAGATCAACCGGTTGTTTCAGACAACCAAATCGCATTATAGCACTGACGACTTGTTCTCCACCTTTGTGAATGCTATTACCGGCACCATGGATCCTCATACTACTTTTATGAACCCTGTTGATAAGAGAAGTTTTGATGAGAGCCTCAGTGGTACGTTTTATGGTATCGGTGCACAACTTCAGGAGGTAGATGGCCAGATCAGGATTGCAAGTATCATTACAGGAATGCCGGCCTGGAAAAATGGTGAATTGGAGGTGAATGATGTGATCCTGAAGGTAGGGCAGGGTGCACAGCCACCTGTGGATGTGACCAGCTATTCGGTTCAGGATGCAGTCAAACTGATACGGGGTGAGAAACTAGGTTCTGAAGTGAGGTTAACGGTTAAGAAGACAGATGGCACAGTGAAGGTAATCAGTTTGCTCAGGGACAAGATTGATTTGGAAGATACCTACGCAAGGAGTGCGATCATTGAAGGTGCCAATAAGATCGGATTTATAAGGCTGCCGGAATTTTATGCGGATTTTGAGAATCCTTCTGCACGCAGGTCTTCAACCGACGTAGCCAAGGAGGTGAAGAAATTAATGGATCAGCATGTAGATGGTATTATCATAGACCTCAGGCAGAATGGAGGGGGCTCACTCCAGGATGTGGTGGATATGGTAGGGCTGTTTGTAAAAGATGGGCCGGTAGTGCAGGTGAAAGGTAGAAATGAAAGGGCGAATGTGCTGAACACTACCGAGCGTGGCCCATTGTATAGCGGTCCGTTGGCGGTAATGGTAGATGAATTGAGCGCTTCAGCATCTGAAATATTTGCAGCAGCAATTCAGGATTATCATCGCGGGATTATTATTGGAAGCAGCAGCACTTTTGGGAAAGGAACCGTGCAAAGAGCGATCCCCCTGAATCCTCAGTATGAGAATGTGTTTTTCAGCAGACAGAAGGAAGACCTGGGAAATATTAAGTTGACGTTCAGGAAGTTTTACAGGATAAATGGCGGAGCCACCCAATTGAAAGGAGTAGTCCCTGATATTATTGTTCCCGATCGTCTGGAAAAAATGAAGATCAGGGAAAAGGACAATCCTGATGCACTGGGGTGGGATACCATTTCAAGAGTGAAGTACACACTGTGGAATCCCGGATATAATTATAGTGATATCGTAAGCAGGGTGGAGGAGCAGATTAGCAAAAATCCAAATTTTGAGGGTATAAAGAAAACGGTGGATGAGATAGACCAGTTTACCAGCAATGCGGTTCCACTTAATATGGTGGACTTCAAAAAGCAACAGGCACAGGGACGGGCGCTATCAAAGCAACTGGACAATTATTATAAGGCCCCGTCCAAATTGGATGTGGTAGCGCTACCCGAAGACCTTAAGAATCTGGGAAGTGACTCTCTGAAAATAAATACCCAGAATGCCTTCCTGAAAGGTGTGAGCAACGATATTTATGTAGGAGAGGCTGTTTCGATTATAAAGCAGATGGTAAGCAAGGAGCAGTTGGTGAAACGGGAAGGCAAGAAGGAACTGTCTCCGGCAGAAGCAAATTAATATTTGATTATTTCATAATTCGTATCCCCTCTTTATTCAGATTAAGGAGGGGATTTTTGTATCATTCGGGGGATAAATAGGGAGTAAATTGATTTCTTTTTATTGTATCTTTGCGACCTAAATTTTTGAAATTTTGGCAACTAAGTTCTCGAAAGAAACGTATTTATACTGGTACGAATTGATGTTGCTTCTTAGAAGATTTGAAGAGAAATCAGGCCAGTTGTATGGAATGCAGAAAATCAGGGGCTTTTGCCACCTGTATATTGGCCAGGAAGCAGTAGCTGCAGGGTGTATGACAGCGACTAACCCCGATGATATTTTCATTACCGCTTATCGCGATCACGGTTTGGCAATTGCCAAGGGTGTTAGTGCCAAGTCGTGTATGGCTGAACTTTATGGAAAGGCTACCGGATGTAGCAAAGGCAAGGGTGGAAGCATGCACTTCTTTGGTGTGAAGGAGAAATTTTTTGGAGGTCATGGTATTGTAGGGGCACAGATTGGCACAGGAGCCGGTCTTGCTTTTGCAGAAAAATACCGGGGTACCAAAAATGTGGTGTTGTGTTTCTTTGGTGATGGTGCTGCCCGCCAGGG
>JACFNA010000216.1:1739-4868 GCA_019455085.1 Chitinophagaceae bacterium | reverse complement strand
GTGCGTTGACTCACCCAGGCCTACCAGTTTTACATCCCTTAATACAGTTTTCAGATGAAGAAGATCATCAAAGTCTTCATTTGGGTTTACTGTCTTGATTTCACGGGCATTCCGAACAATCCATTCCACAAACTGATTATCGTCAGGATCTTCCTGGGCTAAAGGTCTAGTCCCCGGAATTGTCAAATAGAGAAGCAGGATGGCGAAATATTTCATTGGCGGTTGGAGTAATTTTTTGCAGGCAGACTCAATGAAAATAAAGGTAGGAATAAAGTCGCGAATATGAAAAATGGGGATTATTATGGGCTGTGTAGTGGGTGTATTCTGCCAATTGTTGACAATGAGATTGGTGCCGCTTCCCTGATCGTCACCCCCCTCCTCCTCCTCCTTTCCGCTCTGGCAGAGTAATTGTAGTGACTCGGATGCAATTGGAATTTTCAATGACTGAAAATCCGTTTATTAATTAATACTTCAAATACTCTAATTATGTCAGCAAGAATAAACGTGTACAAGACAGACCCTAAAGCGTATGAACCGCTGGTTGCGCTTGAAAAATACGTGGCCGGTACCGGTCTGGATATGAAATTGTATCATCTTATTAAGATGCGTGCCTCACAGATGAACGGGTGTCACTATTGTATTAATATGCATTCCAGGGATGCGATGAAACTGGGCGAAACCGCACAAAGACTCTTCCTGCTCGATGCCTGGCGCGAGACAGAGTTATACACTGAAAAAGAGAGAGCTGTACTGGCACTCACAGAATCAATGACAGCCATCGCCGGTACCCATGTGCCCGATGATGTTTATAACGAAGCTGCTAAACAACTGACGGAAAAGGAATTAGTGGCAGTGATTATGGGTATCTGTGCCATTAACTCCTGGAACCGGATAGCAATCGCTACGCATACTCCGTTGGATTAATAAGCGCGATTTCTGACTTTCATTCCGTTTTTGAGGACAGATTTCTGATTTTTAGAAAAAATTAGGGATATCAGGGATTATTTTTTTGTCGGTTACCGATAAAGCTACTACATTTGCACTCCCAAAAATAAAATTGGTATAAAAAGTTCTTTACAATGGCTCAGAGAATCAGAATCAAACTTCAGTCTTACGACCATAATCTGGTGGACAAATCTGCTGAAAAGATTGTCAAGACCGTTCGTAGTACAGGTGCAGTAGTAACCGGGCCCGTGCCTTTACCTACTCATAAGAAAATCTTCACTGTATTGCGTTCCCCTCACGTGAATAAGAAGGCTCGTGAGCAGTTTCAGCTTTGCACACACAAGCGTCTGTTGGATATATATACCAGCAGTTCACGTACAGTTGATGCCCTGTCTAAACTGGATTTACCATCAGGAGTTGATGTAGAGATCAAAGCCTAACAATTGAGGTAGTTGCTCCGGCAACTCCTTTTAGTTCTTAAACAAGTAAGCAACATCCATCTCCGCTTTGTCGGAGCGCTGGATATAATAAATAAGAGATGAAAAGTATTATTGGAAGAAAGCTCGGCATGACCAGCATTTTCAATGCAAATGGCAGCCAGACAGCGGTAACCATTATAGAGGCGGGGCCTTGTGTGGTTACTCAGAAGAAAACAATTGAAACTGACGGCTATAATGCTCTTCAGATTGCCTTTGGCGACAAGAAGGAAAAACGTACCCTTCTTTCTGAAAAGAATCACTTTGCCAAGGCAAATACTACTGCTAAAAAATACATTAAAGAAATACGCGATTGCGAATTGGATAAAAACGTGGGTGATACCATCAACGTGGAAATCTTCACCGAAGGTGATAAAGTGTCTGTTGTGGGCACCACCAAAGGGAAAGGGTTCCAGGGGGTGGTAAAGCGCCATGGGTTTGCCGGTGTGGGCGAAAGCTCTCATGGCCAGCACGATCGCCAGCGTGCTCCGGGTTCAGTAGGTGGCTCATCTACCCCCAGCCGTGTTTTCAAAGGTATGAGAATGGCAGGCCACATGGGTACTGATAGAGTAAAGGTGAAGGGCCTGAAAATTGTAAAAATATTCCCTGAAAAGAATTACTTATTAATAAGCGGTTCGGTTCCCGGACACATTGGTTCCATCGTTTTAATTGAGAAATAATTATGCAACTAGATATCATTAATATTGAAGGAAAGAAGACCGGAAGGACAATAGAACTGCCGGACGAAATATTTGCCGCATCACCTAATAACCATGCTATCTGGCTGGCTGTGAAGCAGTATCTGGCAGCTCAGCGCCAGGGTACGCACAAGGTGAAAACCAGGTCGGAAGTACAGGGTAGCTCCCGTAAGCTGCACAAGCAGAAGGGTACAGGCGGAAGCCGTAAAGGAAACATCCGCAACCCGTTATACAAGGGTGGTGGTACCATCTTTGGCCCTAAGCCTCACAAGTATGCCATCAAACTGAACCGTAAGGTGAAAGATCTGGCAAAGATTGGTGCACTCAGTGGCAAGGCTTCTGAAAATCAGATTTGGGTATTGGAAGATGCCTGCATGGAAATGGAAGCTCCAAAGACTAAAACAATCCTTGGGATTCTCAACAATCTGAACAGTGGCTCCAGAAGTTTCCTTTTTGTAATGCCTGAATACAATGAGAATGTTTGCAAGAGCATACGCAATATTCCAAATGTAAGAGGTACGGTGTTAAGTGATATCAATACGTATGATATCCTGAATGCAGGTGCCCTGGTGATGACAGAAGCAGCAGCAAAGATTTTTTCTGAAGAACCGGCTCCGGCTGATGAACCCGTAGAAGCATAAATTATTAACGGTAAAACTCGTAAGAAATGAAATTATCAGAAGTATTAATCAAACCGGTGCTCTCAGAAAAGGTGAATGCACAGTCTGAAAAGCAGAACCGTTATACATTTATTGTAAGCAGAAAGGCTAATAAACTGGAGATAAAGAAGGCTGTAGAAGATTTTTATGGAGTGACAGTGAAGGATGTAAATACCCACACACTTCCATCTAAACAGAAGCAGCGGTTTACCACTTCCGGATTGCTGGTAGGTCGTAAGCCGGCACGCAAGAAAGCCGTAGTTACTGTAGCTGATGGCGAAACAATTGATCTGTACAGTAACATTTAATTAATTAAGAAGTAGAAAAATTATAATCATGGCATTAAAGAAA
>JACFNA010000216.1:0-1729 GCA_019455085.1 Chitinophagaceae bacterium | reverse complement strand
ACCGACAGGCCTGAAAAGAGCCTTCTGGAAAAGGTGCACGGTACAGCCGGACGCAACAGGCAGGGGCACAGAAGCATGCGCTACATAGGAGGTGGACATAAGAAGATGTATCGTGTAGTTGATTTTAAGAGAGATAAGAAAGGAATTGCAGCTACTGTAAAGTCTATTGAATACGATCCGTATAGAACTGCATTCATTGCACTGCTTTCTTATGCCGATGGAGAAAAGCGATATATCGTAGCACCTCATGGATTGCAGGTAGGCGCTAAGATAGTAAGCGGTGATGATGTGGCTCCTGAATTGGGTAATGCCCTGATGCTGAAGAATATGCCCCTGGGTACTGTAATTCATAATATTGAAATGCAACCCGGACAGGGCGGAAAGCTGGTCAGGAGTGCGGGTTCTTCTGCACAATTGGCCAACAAGGAGGAAAAATACGCGGTGCTGAAGATGCCAAGCGGAGAGTTGAGAAAAGTATTGATCAATTGTTATGCTACCGTAGGTGTGGTAAGCAATAGCGACCATGCGCTGCAAAGCAAGGGTAAGGCTGGTGCTAACCGCTGGTTAGGTAAGAGGCCAAGAGTGAGAGGGGTAGCGATGAACCCTGTAGATCACCCGATGGGTGGTGGTGAAGGAAGGGCTTCAGGTGGACATCCACGTAGCAGAACTGGTAAGTATGCAAAAGGACAGATCACCAGAACAAGAGGTAAGGGTTCTGATAAACTGATCATTCAGAGGAAAAACGGAAAGAAGTTATCTACTAAATAAACAAATTAGTTAATCAACGATAAAAATTAAAAATGGCTCGTTCAATTAAAAAAGGTCCTTATGTGCAGGCGAAGCTGGAAGAGAAAGTGCTCGCGATGAACGAAGGAAAGAGTAAGAAGAATGTTATTAAGACCTGGTCTCGCAGATCTACAATAACTCCTGATTTTGTAGGCCACACTTTTACAGTACATAATGGAAATAAATTTATTCCTGTTTATGTAACGGAGTTTATGGTGGGTCATAAGCTGGGAGAGTTTGCTCCGACCCGCAACTTCAAAGGTCATTCCAGCAAGAAAATAGGATAACAGGGCTCAAAAATTAATTTTTAAAGTAAAACGAATTAGAAATAATGGAAGCAGTAGCAAAACTAAATAACTATCCTACTTCACCCCGGAAGATGAGGCTGTTGGCTGACTTGATCAGAGGTATGGAGGTAGAAAAGGCATTAGGTGTTCTGCAATTTAACCCTAAGCATCCTGCCACTCCTTTGTACAAGTTGTTGAAGAGCGCGATTAATAATTGGGAGCAGAAGAATGCAAGTGAGCGTGTGGAAGATGCCGGCCTTATTGTGAAGACAGTAATGGTGGACGGTGGAAGGGTCATCAAAAGATTGCGTCCGGCTCCACAGGGTCGTGGGTATCGCGTGCGCAAGAGAAGTAATCACGTGACTATCGTGGTAGATAGTGCTGCAGCATCCGCAAAGGCAGGGAAAGTGGAAGAGGTGAAAGAGGTAGTGGCAGAAGCACCTGTTGCAGAAGCGCCGGCAAAAGAAAAGAAGGCGCCTGCGAAGAAAGCTGCGGCTAAGAAAACAGCAACAAAATCTGCTGCAAAGAAATCAACTGACAAAAAATAAAAATTAAACCAAATAATGGGTCAAAAAACAAATCCGATAGGAGCCAGATTAGGAATCATCAGAGGATGGGACAGTAATTGGTATGCCAGTCCGAAAGAGTATGGCAAG
>JACFNA010000215.1 GCA_019455085.1 Chitinophagaceae bacterium | reverse complement strand
TGATGCGGATGCACGGGCTATAATATTGCTGGTGAATCCTATTACCAGGATTGGAAAGATAAGGATAGATATATAACTGTTAAATGCGGCAAACTCACCGAGTGTCATGTCTCCCAGAATAATGTATCTGCCCCCCACTGTCAAAACTGCAAATTGTGCAAGATTAGATGTGAGTACGATTACGGGGATCAGCGTGGAGAAAAGCTTCACAATGGAAATACCGATATCTCTGCCTTTCCCGCTTATCGTAATAAATTTCTGAGACTCCAGTAATTGCGCATTCAGCACCCTGATCAAGGCCGAGGCGAGGATGCTCTCATTGATTATTTTGTTAAGCTGGTCTATTACTCCCTGAGATTTTTGAAACAGTCCCCTCGCGGTTTTGAAGATGGCAAGGAAGGAAACGATGATTATCGGAACCATTATCAGTACGATCAATCCGAGCCTGAGATTAATATTTAGCAGGAGAGTGGCTGTGCCAATAATCAGCACTGCTGACGATATAAGAGACACAATGGCCTGGGAGATAAAAGTCTTTAAAGCGTCAATATCTGAGGTGATGTTAGTTAGTAAGCGGTCGGTAGAGTGGCTTCTGATGTATTCATAATTTTGGTCTGAGATTTTGGCGACGAGTCTGTTTCGCATGTCCCTTGAAACTTTTTCGGAGAGGAAGGTGCGGAAGAAGTTTTCTATGTAAGAGAGGAGGAAAATGGCGCCTGCAGCTATGGCAAACCACTTAATAATTTCATCTGGCTGAAAATTTCCTGCTGAATAATCGTCTATACCCTTTTGAACGATCTTGGGAATCACCAGATTCAGCCCATTACTTATAAATGCCAGGAGTAATAGTACCGTCACCAGAAACTTGTATGGTTTCAGTAAACTTAGCAACGTGGATTTCCTGTGGCCGCTTTTGGATGTAGGCATTTGTTTTTTCTGCACGGACAAATTTAGGTCTGAATTCCTTTTGAAATAAAATGGTGTTGAAAATTGGCTGACGGGGGTGGAGACTGATTAATATTTCTTATCAGTGTGGCCATCAGAGCATGGTGCCTTTTAATACGAGTAGTGCTACATTGAAGAAGATAATTAACCCCGTTACGTCCACAAGAGTAGCTACGAAGGGGGCTGAGGAAGAGGCAGGGTCAGCGCCCAGTTTTTTCAGGAGGATTGGAAGCATACTGCCCGTAAGCGAGCCCCAGAGCACTACACCGGTAAGCGAAAAACCCACGGTGACTCCCAGTAATATCCAGTGCTCTCCATAAATATCGCGCATTAGCCCCCGTTGCATGAGCAGGCTCCAGATGAGAATTCTGAAAAAACCGATTGAACCGAGGATAGCGCCCAGCAGGAATCCTGAAAAGATTTCTCTTTTCATTACTTTCCACCATTCTTTGATGGTGACCTCGCCAAGTGCCATAGCCTGAATAATCAGTGTGGAGGCTTGTGTACCACTGTTTCCACCCGTGCTGATAATTAATGGAATGAAATTGGTCAGCACGATTACCTTGGCCAGTTCATCGTTATAAAAAGCCATAGCAGTGGCAGTGAGGGTTTCGCCAAAGAATAATATGACCAGCCAGCCCACTCTTTTTTTGATGAGGGTGAAGATGGGTGTTTCCAGATAGGGAGTGTCTAATGCTTCCGCACCACCTATCTTCTGAATATCTTCACTGAATTCCTCTCCCGCTACCCACAGCACGTCGTCAACAGTTACAATTCCCAGTAGCACGTTATAGTCATCCACTACCGGTAGCGCCACCCGGTTGTTCATTTTGAACACTTCATAGGCACTCTCCTGGTCATCATTGGCGTTAAGCTCTATAAATCGCCCATCCATCATCTCACTTACCTGCATAGAAGGTGGGGCAAGGATAAATTCGCGGATACGCAGGTCATCAAGTAATTCGCCGTGTTTATTGATTACATAGATCACGTCAATAGTCTCCGTATTCTTCCCCACCTCGCGAATGATATCGAGCACTTCCGCTACCGTATTGTATTCATACACGTAGATATAGTCAGGATTCATCAGCCTGCCCACACTGTTTTCCGGATACCCAAGCAGTTCCAGGGTGATTTTTCTCTCTTCTGGCGAGAGCGTCTTAATAAGTTCCCTGAGCACTTCGTTGGGGAGTTCTTCGAAGAAGTCTGTACGGTCGTCCGGCTGTAATTCGTTTAGCAGTTCGGCGCTCTTATTAGGGGGAAGATTCTTTATGATTCTTTTTTGGGTAGGGTGTTCAAGAATTTTGAAAACTCTTGTAGCCCTGTGTATGCTCATTCTTGTAAAAATCCTTGTCTCTTCCTCTTCATTGGCATAAATCAGTTCTGCTACTTCACTGATATTTTGCTGATCCAGGAATTCACTGAGATCAGTATCATTACCACTAGAAAGGATTTCTTTGTATTTTTCCTCCAGACTTGTCAGTTCTTCAGCCATCCATCCGGTTTAAAATTTACCGGCACAAATTAGTTTTTATATTTTAAGTAACCACAAAAATGATTACCGGTTTTCTCGAAATAAAAATGACCCCTAACAAAGGCCGGGGTGTGTTTGCTTCGGCTGATATTGAGGCCGGGGCAATCATTGAAGAGTCGCCTGTAATAGTGTTGAATGAGGAAGAGCGGCTGCTGGTGGAGAAGACCATTTTGAACGATTATATCTTCGAGTGGGGCGATTCAGGAGAGAAGGCCTGTATGGCATTGGGATATATTGCGTTGTATAATCATAGTTCGCATAGCAATTGCGAATATGAAATGGATTTTGACCTTCAGATTATGCGGGTGAAGACTATGAGGTTTGTGAACCGGGGCGAGGAATTAACTGTGAACTATAATGGCGACTGGAACAATGACAAGCCGGTCTGGTTTGATGAAAAAGAATAGGTGCGGAGGTTTTGTTTTTTGTATTTTTTAGGTATTATTATGATTATATAAAAGTATTTTTACAAAAATTAATAAGAAATGGATTATAAAGATTCGCATGCTGAGATTACAACTATAGATTATGTGCCTATTGGTGAAAAATCCATTAGCAAGAGTTTTGTTTCAAATGTTTTTATGCTGATGTTTCTGGCGTTAGGTGTTTCGGCTTTGTTTGCCTGGCAGTTTTCGGCCAATGAGAATTTGATGACCTACATGATAACAGATACCGGCATGACGGGCCTGGGAAAAATCGTAATGTTTTCACCGCTTGTATTTGTGCTAATCATGTCATTTGCTTTTCAGCGGTTGTCCGCTACGGCTTTAATGGGGATTTTTTTAGCGTATGCAATGGTAAATGGCATAGCGTTTAGCTTTATTCTTGCCGCTTTCACCCCGGGAAGTGTGTTGGGGTGCTTTCTTTCAGCCGCAGCTATGTTTGGGATTATGGCGGTAATGGGATACACTACAGACAAGGATCTGACGAGTTTCGGACGGATAATGAAGATGGGGGTAATTGGTATTCTGATTGCAATAGTGATTAATTTCTTTTTGAACAGCAGCCAATTAGATTATATCATCAGTATTATTGGTGTTTTAATTTTTACAGGATTGACAGCCTATGATGTGCAAAAGTTGAAAAGAATAGGGGAGGGAATCCAGGCTGATGGCAGCACTATTGCTGCAAATACCCGTAAGCTTTCGATTATGGGTGCCTTGACGCTGTACCTTGATTTCATCAACATATTTCTGTTTCTGCTGAGGATGGCCGGGAACAGAAAGTAAATGCTGAAGTGAATAATTAACAATTAAGACACGCTTATGAAAGTTATTACTGCGATTATTGTCGGAATCGCCTTTGTGGCAGGTATCTGGATAGCATCCTCTGCCTATAAATCGCGTGCAAAAGCGACGGAGACGGTTACCGTTACAGGTTCGGCTGAGAAAGATTTTGTCAGTGATCTGATTGTCTGGACAGGAAGTTATTCCCGGAAGTCAATGGATTTAAAGACCGCTTATGCGCAGTTGAAGACCGACGAAACTACGATACGGGCGTATCTGAAAGGGAAGGGAGTTGCTGAGAATCAAATGGTATTTTCGGCTGTCGAAATCAATAAAGATTTCAGCTATGAAACCGATCAGAATGGCAGATCCGTTCAGAGATTTACAGGTTACAATTTAATTCAGAATGTAAGAGTGGAGTCAGGAGAGGTAGATAAGATTTTGGGTATATCACGTCAGGCCACCGAATTGATTGAGGGCGGGATTGAATTTACTTCACAATCTCCTTTGTTTTATTATACCAGACTCACAGATATTAAGATGGACCTGCTTGCGCAGGCAAGTGCAGATGGAAAGCAGCGGGCTGAAATTATTGCAAAGAATGCCGGCAGTTCATTGGGGAAGTTAAAGAAAGCCACACTGGGTGTTTTTCAGATTACCGGAAAGAATTCAGATGAGGATTATAGTTATGGAGGCACTTTCAACACTTCAAGCCTGAACAAAACGGGTAGTATCACTATCCGGATGGAGTTTACAGTGAAATAATTTTTTTTCGGTTTGGCCGGTTTGGAATTCCTGAAACCACAACCACTGGTCGTACACTGGATGTATCCAATCTTTGATAATCTGACCACACTAAACGACTCAGCATTCTTTTAGCATTTTTCCCTTTTTTCCTAATGAAAAAAAATGATCCCGGTGCTGCCGGGTCAAGGCCAGGTAGCGGTGATGTGCGCCCTCTATTTTTATTGTCCGGCTAAGTTGAGCTTTAGCCCACTGGGTTTAAGTTCTAAATTTATTACCCTGCTCTTTAGAGCAGGCCTATGAAAGTTTAGCCTAATAAGGGCTTTATCCACACTTTGAATTGTAGGTTCCCCATTTTTAGTACTGATTAAAAGTAGAATAATTTAAGTATTGATTGTTGTTTTTGCAGAGCCATTTGTTGCATTTTAATTTTCCGGCTATTAAATTTCAGTAGTTTTTTAAGGTTGTAACACAGGG
>JACFNA010000005.1 GCA_019455085.1 Chitinophagaceae bacterium | reverse complement strand
ATGGCTATTGACTCCATAGTACTTAACGGTATAGCCAAAGGAGCATTCCCCGGAAGTGTAGTACTGGCAGCGAAGGATGGAAAAGTTTTTTATGAAAAATCCTTTGGCACTTATAACTACGGTGAAGCTGATGAAATAAACACCCGGTCAATTTTCGACCTTGCCTCAGTAACCAAAATACTTGCTACTACCCTGAGCGTAATGAAACTATACGACGAAGGGAAAATAAAACTTGACAAGACGCTGGGCACCTACCTCCCCTGGGTAAGGAAGAGTGATAAGAAAAATCTGAATATTGAAAAGATATTGCTTCATCAGGCAGGCCTTGTGGCATACATCCCATTCTTCAAAACAATGATAGATGAGAAGACAGGGGCACCATTGCCCCGGTATTTCAGAAGTGAAAAAAGTAATGAGTTCAGTATCCGTGTCGCACAAAACCTCTATCTGAGAACTGATTACGAAGACTCTATTTATCAAAGAATCCTCGACAGTAAGCTGGGCCCACAGGATAAATACATCTATAGTGATAACGATTTCATCTTTCTGGGGAAGATTGTAGAAGCCATTTCAGGTATGAGCCTTGATGAATATACCGCTGAGACTTTTTACAAACCGATGGGACTTAGATCTACAGGATTCAGGCCAAGAGAGAAATTTGATACTAACAGGATAGTGCCTACTGAATTTGAAAAGACCTTCAGAATGCAGCATCTCCACGGAGATGTGCACGACCCGGGATCGGCTCTCTTTGGTGGTATCGCCGGACATGCAGGGCTGTTCAGTACAGCGGGGGATATGGCAGCACTCCTGCAGATGTTGCTCAATGGAGGCACATTCGGTGGCAGGCAGTACCTCAAACCCTCTACAATCAACCTGTTCACAGCATACAACAGCGCTATCAGCAGAAGGGGTATCGGATTTGATAAACCCCAAAAGGACAATTATACCACAGCCGACAAGGACCCTTATCCCTCACGGTTTGCATCTCCGCTCACCTATGGGCATACAGGCTACACGGGTACCTGTATCTGGGTTGACCCGGAATACAACCTTGTTTACGTATTTTTGAGTAACCGTGTCAATCCGGATGGTGGCACCAACCTCAAGCTATCTACCATGAACATACGTGGAGAGATAGAAGATAGCCTGTACAAAGCAATGATACCCGTTCCGGAAAAAGTAACACGATGGGCACTCTCCGAAAAACAAGTGACTAATCAAAACAGATAAATATTTTAAATTATGAGCTATCCTTATCAGTTAATGACACAGGCCGACTATGAAAATGCCTACAAAAAAAGCGTCGAGAACCCTGAAGAGTTCTGGGCCGGAGTCGCGGAAAATTTTGTCTGGAGAAAAAAATGGGATAAAGTGCTGGAATGGAATTTCACAGAACCATCCGTCAAATGGTTTATCGGTGGCAAACTCAATATAACCGAAAACTGCCTCGACCAATGGGCTCAAAAACAACCCGACACCCCTGCGATTATCTGGGAACCCAACAACCCCAACGATTCCACCATCACGCTTACCTATAAAGAATTGCTCGGGAAAGTGATCGAGTTCGCCGTTGTATTGAAGAATAACGGCGTGCGGAAAGGTGACAGGGTTTGTATTTACATGCCCATGGTCACCGAACTGGCGATCGCCATGCTGGCATGTGCAAGGATTGGGGCCATTCATAATATTGTATTTGGAGGGTTCAGCGCTAAGAGTATCCGTGACCGGATAGAAGATTCTCAATGCACATTTGTAATTACAGCTGATGGTGTGTATCGGGGAGCCAAGCCGATAGACCTGAAGTCTGCGGTTGATGCAGCGTTGGAAGGCGATACTCCTGTTAAAAAAGTGATCGTACTGAACCACGCAAATATTGCAATCAGTATGAAGGAAGGGCGCGATTTGTGGTGGCACAACGAAATCGCAGCATTACAGGGCAAAGAACTGGAAGACCCGATTGAAGAAATGGATGCAGAAGACATGCTCTATATTCTCTACACTTCCGGTTCTACGGGTAAGCCTAAAGGTGTGGTTCACACTACGGGTGGCTACATGGTGTATGTTACCTATTCTTTTGTAAATGTATTTCAATATAAACCCGGAGATATCTATTTCTGTACTGCCGATATCGGATGGGTGACAGGGCACAGTTATATTGTTTACGGCCCACTTGCCGCGGGGGCTACTTCACTGATGTTTGAGGGCATCCCCACCTACCCCGATGCCGGTCGTTTCTGGGACATTGTGGACAAGCATAAAGTAAACATCCTCTATACTGCACCTACTGCAATCAGAAGCCTGATGGCTTTTGGCCTCGATCCTCTGAAAGGTAAGGATCTAGGCTCGCTCAAAGTGATTGGAAGCGTTGGCGAGCCAATTAATCTGGAAGCCTGGCAATGGTATTACGACAATGTGGGTAAAAAGAACTGCCCATTGGTAGATACATGGTGGCAGACAGAAAACGGAGGTATTCTTATCTCTACACTCGCAGGCATCACCCCCTCTATTCCCACATTCGCCACCAGGCCATTGCCCGGTATTCAACCGGTACTGGTAGATGCCAACGGTAAGGAGCTGGAAGGGAATAATGTAGCAGGTAACCTCTGCATTAAATTCCCCTGGCCGTCTATGTTGCGTACTACTTATGGCGACCATGAGCGCTGCAGAGTAAACTATTTCGCCACCTACCCGGGATACTATTTCAGTGGCGATGGCGCATTGAGAGATGAAAACGGGAACTATCGCATTACCGGAAGAGTAGATGATGTAATTAACGTGAGTGGCCACCGAATAGGCACCGCCGAAGTAGAAAGCGCAATCAATGTACAGGATAGCGTAGTGGAGAGTGCTGTAGTAGGATACCCGCACGATATCAAGGGACAAGCATTGTATGCCTTTGTAATACTTGATGGAAATATCAGCGAAGCAGATGCACTTGCAAAAATAAATACAGCAGTGAACAAGGAAATCGGGCACTTTGCCCGACCTGATAAAATTCAGTTTGTGAAAGGGCTTCCGAAAACAAGGAGCGGAAAAATCATGAGAAGAATACTCAGGAAAATTGCCGAAGGAGAGATGAACAATCTGGGCGACACCACTACACTTCTGAATCCGGAAGTGGTAGAAGAAATCAAGAATCACCGGTTGAACTAAAGCCTGAATCTAACCAGGTTTTTCTATAGACCTACCATAAAAAATCCGCCGAATCAGTACTCGGCGGATTTTTTGTTCACACTACTCCAGTATCTTAATTCTTAACCAACTTTACCTTTACATCTTTTCCCTCTCCCGTTACCCGCACTATATACAATCCATGACTAAGGGTGCTGATATCCAGCCTTGCTTCATTCCCATAAATTGCCCTGCTTAGCAATACCTGTCCACTCATATTAGAAATCACAGCTCTATTAAATCCTGATATATTCTTCAGTTCAACAAAACTGTTCGCAGGGTTCGGGAATATTTTAACGGCTAATACTCCATCAAAGCTCACTTTCACCACATTACTGTATTTCATCTTGCCATCCTTGTCCCACATCTTCAATCGATAGAACTGTACTCCTGCAAGTGGTGCATCATCCATAAAACTGTAGTCATTTCTTCCTGTAGCGCCATCTCCTTTGGCACTTACTGTGCCCACAGTAGCAAATGAGTTTCCATCCACACTTCTCTCAATTTCAAAACGATCTGTATTTTTCTCGTTCTCAGTACGCCAGGAAAGAAGCACATTTTCACGTGATGGCCTGGCTTCAAAAGAAACCAGATCGAGGGGTACAGGATTGTACAGATTAAACTTCACCTCTCCTATTCTTGTTCCCTCATAAACGACTCTATAAGTCCACTCTCCCGGTATCGCCAAAGAAGATGAACTATAATAATAATACACAAAAGCCCAGTTGTAGTTATAAGCCCAACCATTATGATTCCACGTAGAAAACAAGGTACCATCAGGCCTGTAAAGTGAATAGGAAAAGGCAATTCTTCCATTTGCTCTTTGCAGATCCCTCACAAAAAGGGGGAAATAAACATTATCCGGGCCGATAGCAAAAGACTGTTGTTCGTTTGTAACTTCCGGGGCTCCATCGTAGCACTGCTTACTATATTCAGGAACTGTATCAGCAGTGTAAAGTTTCAAAATTTGAGGATTAATATAGGGTTCCTGACTTTCCCAAAGACTTTCTGAAGGGTCTTTATAGTCAGGATTTTGAGGACCGGCCCAGGGGTCCAGCAACTTGGTAAAAGTATCGTCTTCCCACACTTCAAAGTGTAAATGAGGCCCCGAAGAGTTTCCTGAACTACCTACAATCCCTAAGAACTCACCTTTGACAACTGATTCACCCACATTCTTGGATGTAAGTGAATTCTGTTTCATATGACCATAAAATGCCACTGTTCCATCAGCATGTTGCACGTACACTGCATTCCAGTTATAACACGGATCGGGATAAGGAACTGAGCATACTGCACAGGAGGTATCCGGGCGGCTCCAGGCCTTAGCCACAATGATACCATCTGCCGCTGCCACAATCTCCACTAAATTTTCATCCTTTTTCTTCCACCAAAACGGCACAGTAAAAAAGTCTGTTCCCAGATGGTCCTTATAAGTTCTGTTACCACCGTTGTAGTCTTTAGGAGTGCCTCCACCCCCATGATCCACAAAATTGCTGATACCATAAAACCCGGGATCATCAAATCCGGCAGCTCTTCTTAAGGGAAAACCAAATTTAACCGTTACTTCTCCCGGCTGTCTTAGTATCGATTCCTGAATGATTCCCTTTTTTTTCAATTCAGCAATATTTTGCTGCACCTCTTTAACCATCATCTGCCGGACGGCAGGAGGCAATTCGTCATTCTGCGGTGGATCCAGATCCGGGCTAAATCCAAAGACCTCTCCCATCTGAGGGGGAGCGACCTGTGCAAACGAAATCATCACAAAGAAAAACGAGCAAATTGTAAGTAAAATCCGATTCATACCAGGTAAGGTTTTGTGTATTAGAATAAATAATAATCGGGATTATCAAAAAATGTCATCATTTAATGGACAATCCTCATACACACCCGGAAAAACCTTAATCTCTTGCCCGGAATTCACAAAAACAAAACAGCGCCCGATTCAGGCGCTGTTCAAAGTTGTAAGTTTTCTTAATTAAAAAGGAAATCCTCCACCTCTGGGCTTGGGAAGTTCCTTTCTCGGTATCTTCTGATCTCTCATCGCAGCATTATAAACGAATGCGGCTACGATTGTGGCGGCCTGCTTCAGGTCATCTGCAACCAAATGATCGTAACCATCCATATTGCTATGATGCGTACGCGTATCATATTCTACCTCGTCCTGAATAAACTGGAAACCCGGCAGACCCACTCCATCAAATGAAAGGTGGTCTGTTCCACCTGTATTCTGTAGGGTGATAGTTTTAGCGCCTAAATCATTAAATGGGGCTAGCCACTGAGAGAAAATTTTTCCGGCAGCCTCATTACCCTGCATATAAACACCTCTGATGCGTCCTGTGCCATTATCCAGATTGAAATACACAGAGAACTTATCATGAGCAGGTTGTTCTAACTTCATCGTGGCTGCATCACCAAAGGTTTTCTTTACATATCCTCTGGAACCCAGCAATCCTTCTTCTTCACCTCCCCAGAGTGCTATCCTGATCGTTCTACGCGGTTGCACTCCGAGCGTTTTAAGAATCCTGACTGCTTCCATCATTACAGCGGAGCCTGCTGCATTGTCTGTAGCTCCGGTAGCACCCTGCCATGAGTCCAGATGTCCACCCAGCATCACCACTTCATCTTTCAGATTCTTGTCAGTTCCCGGGATTTCCGCAATCACATTATACCCTTTGGTATCGCTTGTGCGAAATTGTGTCTGAATGTCCATATCCATCTTCACAGGCACATCTGCTCTTAACAGGCGCACAATCATATTATAATCTTCTAACCCAAGGGCTACTTCTGGAAAGTTTGCAGGATTATTCAATTTGTATGGCCCTGCCTGTTGTACGAATACAGTACCATCATGATTCTTTGCTCCGGTTGCTAACAACAGCAGCGCTCCCTCTTCCTGTGCCATTTTCTTGAGGTGAGATGCCACATTGAAGCCACCGAAACCGCCCCTGCGCCTGAACTGTTCCATTCTGGCACGCATAGCAGCTGTATCCGGAGGAGTAGGTTTAAAGTCAGCCATCTCTTTCAATTCTGCATCTGTCCAGCGCGATGCATCAGGCTTAAAACTTTGTTTGTAATCAATAAGATTATCAATAATCAGCACTTTACCCTTCAGTTTACCCCGGTATGTTTCCAGTTCTGCTGAATCCTTGGCAGAGATCAACAGCGCGTGCCCGCTCCTGAAACCATCAGTACCATCAGTCCACACTTTGGGATAGGCTGAAAAAGAGCGATACCAGGGAGATGTCATGGCTACATAAGACTTTTCCAAATCCCATCCTTTTCCAAAATCTCCCCACTCATCCAATTTGGAATTTACCAGCCCCCATTGCGCCAATTGATTTTTGGCATAATTAGCCGCTTTCATAAAGCCTATTGAGTTGGTAACTCTCGGGCCATTCATTTCTGTAAGCTGAAAAGCGATATCCATCACCTTAGAATTTTCTAATCCCTCCGTGCGGATTTTCTTCATCATTTGCTGGTCTATCTTTTCATTCTGTGCATTTAACAATGCAGGCATCAGAAAGAAAAACAGCAGGTAAGCATGTCTTGCAATTTTCATAAACCTTGTTTTTGATAAGTAAAGAATTGTATATTAATAGAGCGAATAAATATACCGCTTTTTTGGATGGAGATTTAGGTTTTTTGATGAACGACATGATCGGATAACTCACACATTTTTAAAAGTTAATATGAGATGATTCCCCCTTTGACGGCGGCTGCTTATTAAGCATTCGGATTGAATATTTCCTTCAACATTCTGTAGAGTTCCGGATGCCGTTCGCTCATCCGCTCAGGCTGATTAAAGAAATACTCCGCAGCCACCGCGAGAAACTCTGCCTCGCTGGTCGTGCCATAAGGATTGATGTCAGACCTTCCGGATCTGATCTTCTGAATTTCTTCATTCATCCTGTGTAACCAGGGTAATGCATAACTATGCCTTAGCAATGCCTCAGGCAAACCATCTGTAGCACCATCTGCCTTGTCGATCAGGTGCACAAATTCATGAATGGCAGGATTTGAAGTGGTATTTGGATGCAGAAAGCCCTCCCTGAGATCTTTCTGAGAAAGAATCATAGTACGCTGCATAGGCCCGCTTCCCACCATACCCAAAGTATCCCTCCCTTCTCCCTCTACTCTGAAATCCCGGGAAGAAAAAGCTCCGGGGTAAACGATTACTTCATTAATATTCCTGTATTCCCAGCCTTTGAATGCGAATAGCGGAATCACCGCAGCAGAAGCTACAAAAACGTGATCCATATCTTCGAGATCCGTACCCACACCGGTGATTCTGACACTTTGAAAAAATTTATTCAACTCTGAGAGGAATCTTGCCTTCTCTTCCGAAGGCAATTCCCGGTAAAAGGTGACATACTTTTCTAAGATCTGTTTCTGCACTCCGACAGCAGGAATAACCAAAGGCTTGCTCTTCCTGAATGCAAAAAACAAGAACACCCACACCACAATCACTGCACCTGCAAACAAAAACACTTCCATCTGATAAGATTGATCTTTGGATAACTGAAACTTTGCTTTCTCACCATTACTTACCACCCGGGGCTCCGCCGCTCATCGCATGAGTCGCATTTTGTATCACTCATAATTTATGAATATCCCACATTAAATAATAATCCGTTAACCCTAAAGATACCCAATCTATTAATCCCATTGTTACCTTTGCCTCATGCATCCTAAAGACTTGTCCATTCAGGATTTTACCTATGAATTACCTAATGAAAGAATAGCCCTTTATCCTGCACATCCGCGCGACAGTTCTAAGCTGCTCATCTACGACTCAGGGCATATTTCTGAAGATATCTATCGTCATCTGGAAAACCATCTTCCATCTGACGCTGTGCTTGTCTTTAACGACACCAGAGTGATTAAGTCCAGAATTCTTTTTCCAAAAAGTACCGGTGCTATTATTGAAATTTTTTGCATGGAACCTGCAAACAGATATACTGACTACGAACAACTCTTCAGGCAGTCTGCAGGTTCGGTCTGGAAATGTATGATTGGCAAAGCAGGCAAGTGGAAAGAAAAACAGCTTACAAAAAAAATAGATATTGCACATGAAGAAGTAACACTCAATGCTGAACTTATCGAGAAACAACCTGATGCCTATCTGGTCAGATTTTCATGGGCACCGGAGCGATTCACATTAGGTGATGTGCTTCAGGCTGCCGGGAATACCCCCCTTCCTCCCTACATAAAGCGCAGTGCGAACGCCGCCGATGAAACAGATTACCAGACTGTTTACTCAGCACACGAGGGGTCTGTAGCGGCTCCTACCGCCGGGCTTCACTTTTCAGACAGCATGATGGAAGGGTTTCACCTAAAGGGAATACCTACACTATTCACCACCCTGCATGTGGGGGCAGGCACTTTTAAGCCGGTGAAATCCGAGACCATGGAAGGGCATCACATGCATGCTGAATGGATGCACATCACCACCACGTTTCTGGAACAGTTACTTACGCACATAGATAAAAAAATAATCAGTGTGGGCACTACCGCTACACGAACTCTCGAAAGCATATTCTGGATGGGAAACAAACTCCTCAACCATCCTGAAATCTCAGAAGAAGCACTTAAAATTTCACAATGGGAAGTGTATGACACAACAAAAATCCACCACCCCCGAAATGCAATTGCCGCCCTTCTAAACCGCATGAAGCAGAATGGTGAAACACAACTGATGATAGAGACTGAAATCATCATAGCACCGGGATATCCCTTCCAAATAGTCAAAGGGTTGATTACTAACTTTCATCAACCTAAATCTACATTGCTCCTGCTGGTTGCCGCTCTCGCAGGAGATAACTGGAAGAAAATATACGAGTATGCGCTTTCACATAACTTCAGGTTCCTCAGCTATGGTGACGGGTCGCTCATATTGCCCCAGCCACCGGAAGTACACTCCTTCTGAATTGCGTACCTTTAAGGGGCTCAAAAACACATTCTCATGAAATACATTATGGCTTTAGGCTTTCTGTTTCTCATGGAAAACAGTTATGCCCAGGAAATACTTCCTGCCGAAATTCAAATCAAGACCGCCCTGCAAGCCGCTCCAGCCGACCAGAAAGACAATGCAACAGTGCTGGGATACGACAAAGACGGCAAAATCGTAACGCTCAGAAAGGGTACCGGCAGCCTGGTCTGCCTGGCTGATGATCCGCACAAGAAAGGCATCAGCGTAGCCTGCTACTCTGCCAATCTGGAACCCTTTATGGCTCGTGGCAGAGAATTGCTCGCTCAGGGTAAAACGGAAGCCCAAAAGCAGGAAATCCGTAATAAAGAAATCGACGAAGGAAAATTGGTGTTACCAAAAGAACCCAATATTCTGTACGTGCTCAATGGCACTGAAGAAAATTACGACAAGGCCACAGGAGAATTAAAGGATGGAAACATACGGTATGCCTTCTATGTGCCTTATGCTACGCTGGAGTCCACGGGGATGTCTCCCAAACCGTCGATCCCCGGAATGCCCTGGCTGATGGAGGCTGGTACTGCCAAAGCACATATTATGATAGTGCCACCCAAAAAACAATAAGAAAATCCCGTTCAGGTAAACATGTAATAACCCGGTTGTCAATTCACAATCTTATTGGCACAACTGCTACTTGCGAATGCTTCAGGCTTGGCTTTGAATGCAAACCCCATCCCCAGGATGTAGCCCATTGCTTCGCGCAGCGCTTCATTACTTTTAAAACCCGGATTGGTGTTAATATCCGCATGCACCTCCATATCCACATCATAGAGGGTAAATAAGTCGCATAATTCGTAAGCTACCTCTATGCTCTTTGCTACTTCTACCAACATCCTTTCTTTTATAGAATATTGTGTTAGGGTTTTTTCATTATGAATAAACATAAACCCGCCTCTGCCTTCTCTTAGAAAAACAATTACCGTAGCAAATTCTGTTTCGTGTGATCGCACCTGGCTATCGGTGCCGATGCATACTTTAAGCCTGTTACCCCCTTCGTGTTCGCGCCTGATAGCCGCCTCAACTGCTGACTTAATCGGTAAATCGATGGGTTCTCCATTAAACCTACGCCATAGCATATAAATAAAATTAACCGGTGAAAAATAAAATCAATACCAGGAATCTGACAGCGACATCAGAAAAATTCAATAACCTAAACCCGGGAACACTTTACATAACAGACTCCCAGCAACAACTATAACCTCACAATTTACTTTATTGAGTTTATAACCCCTTTACTTTTTTTGTCACACCCGCATTATACCCGGTTAAGATGCAATACCCTATCGAATTAAAAAGGGCCAGCCCCTATGCTGACCCTTTAACTTACACATGAATCTACCTTACATTCTTACAATTCTTTGCGTTATTCTTTGAGAATTACCAGCCATTTGGATAATGTAGATTCCTTTAGGGGTGTTTGAGATATTAATAACGTTTTTACCAGCTGTTCCATTGCCTTTTCTTAAAATTTTTCCGTTCATATCCGAGAGGATGTATTGGAAACTTTCTACTGCGGTCACCTCTACCTGTGTGGTTACTACAGTAGCCTTCACACTGAAGCCGCTTACTCCTTTCTGAAGCAGGCTGATACCATTTGAATAACTGGTTCTGTCAGACGCGGTCACCACTTTCAGACGATAGAAAATATTACCTGTCCTTTCAGGATCATAATGAAAAGCCCGTGCATTTCCATTTAATGCAGCCACTTTCGTGAAACTGATTCCATCATAAGAGACTTCGATTTCCTGTGTGGCAATAGCCTCATCACACACGATATTCCATGTGAGCAGATGTCCGCTGCGATCCTGCCTGCCAACAAGATCGATACTTGAAACGGGATTAGTAGAGAATGGAGAGAATGTGCCATTTATAAAATAAGAACCCAGGCTCCCATAATTCGAAGTGTATTGATTACCTCCACCGCTTACAGTCAGATAATATTTTCCAGGCTCAAGTACCACATCAAAACTCGCATCAAGGATGGTGGCTGGATTATATGTCCCGATTACATTATGATTTTCGTCTAATAGCTGAAGCGCTACATCCAGGTTAGCTCCGGCATTATTGGGACCCACAGAGAAGGGCCTTGTATTCACTACCAATCGGCCGACAGAAGGTAGAAACACTTCAAAGAAATCCACATCTGAATTCGTAGTTATGATCCCTTCGCCGGAGAGGTTATTATCAGTAAATTGAAGTTTGGTAGCCGATGCGGCATCATTACCATGATCATCCGGCCGGTAAGAAAACCCATTCATGCTGGTTATGATTGAAAGGTTATCCTGGTCAGCCATACAGCCATTCGGGGTGGGCCCATTGTTCCAACTACTAAAGTTTCTTCCATAGCTATTACCCATCACCGGAGCCCATCCAATTTCCCCACCGCCTACACCATCATTATACACATTCACCAATGTGCATTCATCCGAATATTTTGCCTGGTGTGATAATCCCAGTGTATGTCCCACCTCATGCGAACAACACTCCGCTATAGACTTCGTCTTCCAGCCTAATTTGTCAGGAAAAACAAAAAGTGGTGTCTCGTCGCCCCAGGTAAACGATCCTGTGAATGATACGCCTCCTGCCTGAGGGGCCCAGGATGGTTTTGGCGTAACCACTACTCTGATACGTTTTGTAAGTGGCGCTGCCAGATATACCGATGAGTCTGTAGTTACATTCACATCAAACGGGCGAAAATCTTCAGACACCCGATGAAATATTTCAGTTATCTGGTCATTAGTTAATCCCGGCGCTTCGCAGTAAAAAGGATTTCCTGAATTCCAAAGTGTGCCCTGCACATAATGGCCATCAAAATCCAGAAATATCGTAGCTCCCGCAGTAGGATGGCTACTCAGTTTGGGCAGTTGTGAATATCCTGATGTGGCAAACAACAATAAGGTAAATAATGTGGTTAAGGTTTTCATGGTATCAGACGTTTAGGGGGTGTTTTCAGGTTAGCATCAGAAGCTAGAAGTCCTGTAATAATTCATCTGTTTTAATTTTTTTGAAATTATATGCACCATCTGCATTCTTAGTCAGTTCATAACCATCGGCAGATCTTTCATTCAGTATCCTGCCGACATAGCTGATGGTATGATCGTCATTGATTCTTTTTGAAATAGAAAGAAGGCTGTTGTCCAGAGAGGCACTCCTCACAATCACTGTATGCAGATTCTCATATCGTTTAATATTACTTACAACCTCTCCCTTGAATACCAGATCCTGAAATTTGAAACTTACAACGGTACCCTTTGCCGCAGTGAAGGCTTTGTCCAATTCATTGGTTGTTACAGCCAGCTTCTCAGCAGATCCTCTGAACAGGGCATTCTGGCGAATAGGATTAGACTGAGCTAAGATTTGATTTGAGGTGAACAGCAGCAATAGCAATGCTAGGCCCTTGTGTAAGGTTTTCATAGTTCGGATTTTAGGGGTTAAACTATTATCCTAAAAACGAACAGAATTCTATTTTATTACAGAAGTGGCATCAAGAGTGGAAAATCGGGCAAAACTACTCAGATACCGAAGTAGAAGTACGATGAAATGATGGGGATTTATGCAGCCAGCCTATTGATCCTGCTTGTGAATCTCACTTGTAAAATGGAATTCTATACCGGGATTATTGGTTCTCTCCGTATTCAGGAACCACTCGCTCTGTGCGAGATACACCAGCATTCCGTCCTTATCTTCGGCAATATTGGCCGATTTGAATTTAATGAAATCCTGAAGCTTCCGCGGGTCTCTGGAGCTAATCCAGCAGGCTTTATAAAAAGGAAGCGCCACGAATTCTACAGAAGCGCCATATTCATTCTTAAGTCGATACTGTATTACTTCAAATTGCAAATCGCCCACACATCCGATAATTTTTTTATTTCCTCCAAACTGAGTAAACAACTGGGCTACACCTTCATCTGTCAGTTGTAACAAACCCTTTTCGAGCTGTTTGGTCTTCATAGGGTCTTTATTCACCACCTCCTTAAATATCTCAGGCGAGAAAGAGGGTATCCCAGTGAAATAAAAATCTTCTCCTTCTGTCAGCGTATCTCCAATCTTAAAGTTTCCTGAATCATACAATCCCACTACATCACCCGGCCATGCATTATCAATTACATCTTTTTCTCTCGCTAAAAACGTATAAGGGTTACTGAAACGGATATCTTTATTCAGCCTGACGTGGTGGTAATATTTATTGCGTTCAAATTCGCCGGAGCATACCCTTAAAAAGGCAATTCTGTCACGATGACGGGGATCCAGATTGGCATGAATCTTAAAAACAAATCCGCTGAACTTACTCTCAGTCGGCAATACTTTTCTGGTGGTCACTTCACGCGGCTGCGGTACCGGAGAAATTCGTATAAAGGTCTCAAGTAGTTCCTTCACACCAAAATTATTAATCGCACTTCCAAAGAAAACAGGTGCCAGAGAGCCCCCCAGATAAGCTCCGCGATCGAAGTCCCCATAAACACCTTCTATAAGCTCCACATCTTCCCGGAGTTGATTGGCATCCTTTTCTCCAATCTTTTTCTCCAATACAGGATCTTTAAGATCTTTCAGAGGTGTATCTGTGTCGGACACTTTTTGGTTGGGATTAAAAAGTAGCAACTGCTTGTCGTAAAGGTTATAGACCCCCTTAAAGTCTTTGCCATTATTTATTGGCCAGCTTAGTGGATGCAAATTGATTTTCAGCTCGTCCTCGATCTCATCGAGCAGGTCAAACGGATTCTTACCGTCGCGATCCAGCTTATTCACAAACACAATTACAGGGGTGTCTCTCATGCGGCACACTTCCATTAATCGCCTTGTTTGCTCTTCCACCCCTTTTACACTATCGATTACCATCACCACGCTGTCCACTGCCGTAAGAGTGCGGTAGGTGTCTTCTGCAAAATCTTTATGCCCCGGAGTGTCTAACAGGTTTATCAATGTGTCGTGATACTCAAAGCTCAGGACAGAAGTGGCTACAGAGATTCCGCGCTGCCTCTCTATTTCCATAAAGTCAGATGTAGCATGCTTCTTAATCTTATTGCTCTTCACAGCGCCAGCTGTCTGGATAGCGCCTCCGAAAAGGAGGAATTTTTCTGTAAGAGTTGTTTTTCCTGCGTCAGGGTGCGAGATAATTGCAAATGTCCTGCGTTTACCAATTTCCTTAAGCTGCTTCTGATTGTCTGCTGCCATCGATCTCAAATAAATTTATACTCCTTTGAAGGAATGCCCCTTTTGCTCTGAGTTTTCGGGATTTTTCAGGCGCGAAGGTAACTATTGAGCCGCTTTTTTCCACTTGAAAAAGTCAGAAAAAAATCTGAACTTTCAATACTTGCCCAATAAACCACTCACATACAAAATAATGAAGTTACTTAACAGCACCCGGATAACACTAGTATTCTCTATCACTATCTTTTTCACTTCCTGTGGGCGACTGAACACAGAAATAAAAGCACGGCGAAGTAATGAACAAGGGCTGGAGTTCCTGAGTCAGGGGCAATTCGATTCCGCAATTGCGACCTTTAAAGCCGGTACCTCTCTCAATGGGGTCTCTAAGAAGATGAAAGCAATACTGTATAGAAATATTGCTCAGGTATATAATGAAATGGATGCATTCGACTCTTCTATTGCCTATTCCAAACTCTCGGCAAACTGTTACAAGCCTGAAAGCTATGACTATCTTGTCAATATGGCCGATGTAGATCTCCTCACCGATAACACAGATGCAGCTGTTTCAAAGCTCCAAAAAGCTATCAAAATCAAAAACGATGAGGTAGCTGCAAACAACTCTCTGGGATTGATTTATCTTGGAGAATATGGCGATGACTATTACAATCCCTCAAAAGCACTTCAATTCAACAAAAAAGCATACGAGATCAATAAAGACCGCAGCACGCTGGATGTACTGGCACGAAACTACTTTCTGCTCGACGACTTTGCTACTGCCGAAAAGTATTACGAAATACTAACAAAGGCTTTCCCTCAATTTACAGACTATAAGGTCATACTTGGAATTGTCGATCTCAAACTAAACAAGAATGATGAAGCAGAAGCTCTTTTTCAGGAAGCACTTCAGAAAGACAGCTCATATATTGACCAAATAAATTATTACAAGGAGGAAGTAAATTCAGAGAATTGATACCCTATCTAATAAGTTGCACTACTCCCTTCTTTGAATACGCATCCTTACCGGGTTCCTTAATCTCAATGGTATAAGTATAGGTCCCGGCAGGCTGCGGTTCTCCACGATAGTATCCATTCCACCCCAGGGAGGTGTCATGCGACTCGAACACCTTTGTGCCGAAACGATTAAACACTCTCATTACAAATCGTTCGGTAGGTACCGGGAAGGCGAGCCTGAAGATATCATTTAGGCCATCTCCATTGGGACTGAATGCATTAGGTACCGCAAAAAGGCCGTTTACTACTTTAATTTTTGCAGCAGCCAGTGGTGAAGTACAGCTCCCGAGAATTCGCTGAATATAAAATGTAGTATCAGCTTCTATTCCCGTCAAAACAAAATAGCCGGTATTGTTCTCAGACAATAAAGACGAACCGAGAATGTCATTATAAAGCCTGAATGTGCCTGAAGCAAGGTTATCAGGTGTTACCACTGCATCACGTCCTCTCTGAATCGTCACTTCTTTATATTCAGGAGTGGGAAGCGGGATATCTTTGTTCCCAATCACAATCGGATTCCCCGTTAATTCACAACCCATCGCATCTTTAATTTTCAGCACATACTTCCCTGTGGAAATATTGCTAAGTACTACTCCTGTGCCGACTACGCTTCCCCCCTCATCATACCATGAATAGGACACAGGATTTATGACTCCGGAAACCGAAATCCCTCCAATACTTCCATGCTGCAAACCACATTCATCGTCTGTCAGCTTTAGCCCACTCAAATCCATTACGGGTTCCGGATGAGTCTTAATAGCTACAGTGGATATCTTTCCTGCACACTGATTGCTGTCTGTCGCAAAGAGATAATAGGTTCCTTCCTTCAGCCCACTTAATTGCGTTGCAACCCCTAACAAATTATTTGAGGCACTATCTATCCATCTGAAGGTGTAACCATCTGTGGACTTTGTAAATCCTAACACTTCAATACTTCCATTGCTTTCACCACAATAAGCATCCTTTACATTGGCAGCCGTAACTCCAATCGCATCAAAAACAGACTGTGGCACATTTACCTTTATTTCTGCCGTACATCCGTCTGCGTTATTTACAACGAGTTGATATACTCCTGCCTCCAGGCCATGCACTTGCAGCATATTACTTACCAGCCTGCCATCCGACACATCAAACCAGGAATATTGTCCCCCATTCACCACCTGAATACCGGTTATACTTCCCGTATTTGAGCTACAATTACTCTCACCAACAACCATCCGGGTTGTATCAATTTTAATAGCGCCCTGATCAGCGATCAGGTAATAATCTGTGAGTACAGTATCACATCCCGCCTTCTCATCTTTGAATTTCATCCTATACTTTCCTGCAGGCACATTCAATAAGTCGAACCCACTGCCAACCGAATTTCCCAGTGAATCTATCCATACTACATAGGGGGTACCCGTAACATTGGCTGCACTGATTCCGGTGATACTCCCATTGCTTTTATTGCAGGACGCGTTCACCACCCTTGCCTTATCAGTGAGTAAGGAGGCGCCCTCTGAATTCTTCAATACGAACGTAAGAGTGTCCTTGCAACCTTCAGGCACACCATACTTATCTGATATCACGAAATGGTATGTACCTTCAAAAAGATTATAAATACTACGATCATTCGGATCCCCAATGGTCTCCCATTTATCATTTGTCCACCTGACATCCGCAA
Source organism: Chitinophagaceae bacterium (assembly GCA_019455085.1). GTDB lineage: Bacteria > Bacteroidota > Bacteroidia > Chitinophagales > Chitinophagaceae > Ginsengibacter. The sequence goes on along the minus strand of JACFNA010000005.1, from coordinate 26,636 downwards.
GAGTTGTATTTAAAATAATTAGATTCTCAATACTCCCATTATTCAGTCCGCAGGAAGGATTCGTCACATCAGGCATTGCTACCACCCTGGTTGTGTAATCATCCAGACTGAAATAATACAACAGGTTTGTACACGTGCCTCCATGAACGCCAAACAACATATAATATCCTGCATCAACATCCTTAAGATCTAAGGTAGTACTCACCGTATCTCCTGAATTTCGCTCTACCCAGAAATAAGAGTCGGCCCCTTCGGTCCGCAAATTTGTAATACTGCCCTTAACCCCACACCTTGGATACACTATGTTTACATTTGATGCATCACAGGTGGGTTGGGAGAAGCCACTACTATATCCGCCTGCATTAGTACTCATCGCTACTACTGTTCCTGTAATGGGGCCGTAAAACTCCCAATGTCCGGTGGCATCAGCAGTTGTGGTACCCAAATATTTTTTCCCTTCACAGGCGGAACAGTCATCATCATAATACAAATCAACCTTTACGTCGGGAGCGGCTCTTCCCTTTACGTAGGTGGCAGTAGTTTCGTCGACCTGAATGAAAATTGGTTCTGACGAATTAGGGTTATACTGAGTTATCACCGTGGAGCCTAGTGTAGAGTTACATTCAAATACATTTTTACCAATTGTGACAGGCCCTGCATTATAAATGAAAAGTGATGGATAATTAATACCTCCATTATTATTATGCAGAAAGTTTCCATTAGCCTCATCGTCATCCCCCATCACTACCCCACCGATACAACCATTTATAGTAATCTTTGTTCCGGCACTGGAAAAAAATGTTTTGTCACCTCTGAATTCATTTCTCTTTAGGGTAATCGGGCCTGAAAGAGTCTGGAAAAACGCATTGGCAATACTTAGGTTATCCAACAAATCGATACGGTAATCCGGGCCATTCCCATCATTTCTGACAGGGTTTGAATATCCATTTCCGATAGTAATGTATCCTTCAAAACTAGCTACAAAGTAGTTGAGAGGCGTTACTCCATCATACAAGAAACCAAAGAGATTATGCTGCATACGCAAAAATCCATTGCCTGCATCATTTTGCGAATTCACACTTATTGCTGCTCCGCCATTTCCAAAAATATTACCATCAGCCTTATCAGGCCCACCGATTGTAATATCTCTTACATTAGCAAAGGTGATCGCATTGTTTGATACCAGCACTACATCATCCACATCATCTCCTCCGGAATCATAATAATACCCCTGCTGTCCCAGAAAGTTGCTTCGAATACGAATATCACTGCAATCTGTAGAATTAGAATAGATACAATGAACCACCCCATTTATCACATTACCCCTCGCAGGTGCGCCAATATCAATGTTTCTTGAATTTTCAATCACAATTCCATACAATTGAGATGACCTGGGGGGCGGACCAAACAATCCCTGCCAATAGCCATAATAGAGATGTAGGCCATATACCCTTACATTCTCAGCATCCCGAATTTTAAGTATTGTAAATGAAGGCACATAGTCAAGCTTTATCAGGCACACTTTGGCGCTTGTGGCATTTCCATACGATTCACCAGGCTGAGTGGTGCCATCCACAACGATATTGGATGATAGAGCCGGCAATTCTGTAACCAGGTGGATAAGCCTGAGATTATATATCGATTCAGGCATATTGAAACTAATGGAATCCTGTTCCGATATCCCATTTGAGTTTGCCTTTGTGATGGCTTCTCTCAAAGTTCCCGGGCCACTATCTGCGCTGGAAGTCACCACAAAGTGTTCAGCAATAGCGCTCCTGAAGAAAAAGAACATACAAATAAACAGGATAATTTTTTTCATTGGCCGCATTAAGCTATACACTTCATAAGCCTCACACTGCTGTAAAAATAACAAATAACTATCCGGAAAAGGAATAGGTAATCGCCCAAAAAGCCAATATGGCCACTCGGGGCAATGCAGTCAATTCTACTCTACAGTTACAGAAAAAGTAATCATCCTGGAGTAAACCTTATCTATCACATTAGAATACTTCAGATTTACATCCCTGCTGTGCAGGTTGACCAATCCATGGCTCATTTTTATCTCGGGAGACAGTACAAAAAAGGGGAAGTAAATATGGAATCCCAATCCGATTTCAGTACTAAAGTTGGTTTTCTTCAGCTTGATCAGGTCCTCTGCACTTTCTGCTTTTGCATTGCTGGCGAGGTCATAATCTATCCTTCCTCCTGCAAAGGTGTACACTTTCAGGTTACCTATTCGATCGCTGCTGAATGCCAGATTGACCGGAAAACTCAGGGTGATGGATTGCACGCGCCTGGTAGTAATGGTGTCTGGCTCATACTTTTGTGTATATAAAAATGCCTTATCTGAGAAGGTAAGATCCAGTGGATGTACTCTCAGGTCGAAATGATTGCTAAGCCTGAGGTTGGTCAGGAACGCAAGATTTACACCAGAATTGTTTATGCTCTCCACACTCATGATAGAGTCATACTCCAGGAACCGGGGATGATGTGTAAAAGAAAAATGCGATTTGTTGTAGCCCAGGTTGATCCCAAAATGATAAGGCTTATCATCACGGCCTTCCAAATTGAGTGTATTTCGCTGTGCCATCGCAAAGGAAGTACTCAATAAGGCAATCCATAGAAGGGTTACTTTTCTGCGCAATAAATAGTGCATACTCCTAAAGTCATGGTTTTGTAGAATGCGTTCCGATAACCCAGTTTTTTTAAAATGTTTATGAATTCCTGTTTTTCAGGAAACATTCGTACCGAATTGTTGAGGTACTGATATGCTTCTTTATTTTTTGATACGAGCTTTCCCACTCCCGGAGTAATGATGTTCATATAAGCCCTGTAAAAAGGATACACCAGCTTTGAACCGGGTTTGGTGCTCTCCACCACAATCAATTTTGCCCCGGGTTTCATTACCCGTTTTATCTCCAGCAGCCCTGTTTCCAGGTCTTCAAAATTTCGAACGCCAAAGGCTACCGTTGCAGCATCAAACGAATTTTCACTATAAGAAATTGCCTCACTGTCTTCGTTTCTCAGCTCTATAGCCTCCTGTAAATGCGCTTTCTTTACCTTTTCCCTCCCTATTTCCAGCATCCCTTCACTGATATCAATCCCTACCACTTTTCTGGGATGCAACAGTTTGTGAGCCATAATGGCAAAATCTCCGGTACCCGTTGCCACGTCAATAATATCTTGGGGATTATCCGGCCTGAGGAGGCTGAGCGCCTTCTTTCTCCACCGTTGATCGATCCCCAGACTCAGAAACCTATTCATAAAATCGTATCTGAAGGCAATCTTATCAAACATGGATTGCACCTGCTGCTTCTTACTGCCATCAGACACTTTAAAAGGAATGATGCTATCGTGAGGATAATGATTCACCTGCCAAAGATAGTTTATTGAATTGCTAATCATAAATGAGGCTGATTCTTTCACTTTTATTTTTCATTTATATTGCGTGCTATGGACGTCATTAAGGCGCAATATCTAATCAGCAGCCCATCGGTTGAAAAGTGCCCTCCGGCCGACAAGCCGGAATATGCATTCATAGGGAGAAGCAATGTAGGAAAATCGTCGCTGATAAATGCTCTTGCAATGAACGAAAAGCTGGCACGCACCTCCAATGCGCCGGGAAAAACACAACTGATAAATCATTTTCTGGTTCAAAGCAAAGCCTCCGCAGACAGCCCTGCAGAAGAATGGTATCTGGTGGATCTGCCCGGATACGGTTTTGCCAAACGCAGCCAGTCCACAAGAAAAGAGTGGGGAAAAATGACAGAGCGATACATCACACAAAGGCCTAACCTGATGCAACTCTTTCTGCTGATTGACAGCCGGCATACTCCACAGAAAATCGACCTGGAATTTGCACAAAAGCTCTACGAATGGCAAACCGGCTATACTGTCATCTTCACCAAATCCGACAAGGAAAATCAGCGGACGGTAGCTGCCCACATGCGCGCCTTCTCTGAAGCACTGCTGAAACAACAACAGTTCCTCCCACAGATGATCCTCACCAGTGCCGTAAAAAAATCAGGCAGGGGAAAAGTGCTCCAACTCATTGGAGAACTGAATCAGGAATTCAGGCATCCGCTTCCCTGATCAGCTTTTATTCACCTCGGGGCATAAAAAAACCCTCTGACGAGGGTTGGCTTTTCATTTGTGGTTTTCTTAATTATTTCGTCTCTGAGGACGCATAGAGGGTTCAATATCGTCTTTAAACTTCTTGAACAAATCCTTGCCCATGATAGTCTGAAGTTCTTTATCTCTGCTTGCGGTCAACTTTTCAAAGGCAGAGCGGTCAGGCATCTGGCCACTTTCTCTGGCTTCCTGCATCATCTTCATCTGATTGTTGTAGAAATCGGTAAAGACTGTCTTGGTCTTGTCCTGCTGATCCTGGGTAAGGTTAAGCGGGGCCAGCTTTTCCATTACATTCTTCACTCTTTCTTCAGTCGACATTCTCTGCATCTGAGCGAAAGCGCTTGTGGCTGAGGCAATAAAAAACGCCAGTGCTAACGTGATTTTTGATTTCATATAGTGTATTTTATTTTTTTTCTTTTGGTTGCTGAGGTTGCCTGGATTTTCCCGGCATCCCTATCATCCTGTATATCACCCTCCGAAAAACTGTATCAAAAGCCGGCTGCTGTTCAGGAGTGCACAAGTCTCTTATCCTGACAAAATAATTGCGCATCCCCAAATCAACCTTCTTCTGCTTACCTGCGATAGTGTCTGCAATACTTTCAATAAGGCTATCCGGTGTGCTCTTGTCAAACACAGTGGAATAAAAACGCTCTTTCACATCTGTCATTCCCTCAAACGTTTGAGAGGTTCGCTCCCTTTGTTCAGCCCTTAGCTTCAAATAATCTGCTATCTGACTTTCATTGAATCCCACTTTGTCGCGAAGTGTGGACACCAGGCCGCTGTCCTGTCGGGAGAATCTTCCTTCAAATTTCCGATCTCTGGGCGCCAAAAAATACAAAAACAACATTGCAACATTGGTAACCAGAAGCACCCCAATAATTAACAGCAATACCCTGCCAGATGATTTCGTACTCATTATGGATTTACCTTTTCGCCATCAAATGGATTAGCACTCATTTGCAGATACTGATCTACCGTAGCTATTTCTATTTTGTTCCCTTCAGTAGCCTGTTCTTCAGAATGTAGGGTAGTAGAAATAATCACAAACGCATTTACCACCACAATCAATACTACTGCAGCAATCGCCACCGAAGGCCTGATGAGAAAACCTAAAATCTTCTCCACAAAACTCCCCTTTACCTCTTTCTGCATTCTGGCCTCGAGCCGCGTAAAGAAAAAGGGTCTGGGGTTTGCTTTTTCCAAACCATCCAGGCTGTTTAAAATGGATTCTATTTTTTGTTCTCTTTTCATTGATGTGATATATTCTTAGACGATATTTCCTTTTAAAACCAACGCCCCCTGATCAATCGACAATGTCTTCAAGGTACTTTTTAAGATTCTTTTTAGCCCGCTGAAGTAACGCATCTACCGAATTGACACTCACCTCCATTATTTCACTTACATCCTTATAGCTGAGCATCTCCACCCTATTCAGGATAAATGCCGTCTTCTGATTCTCAGGAAGGCGGTCAATTGCCTTAAAAAGCATGGCTGCATCTTCCTTATTCTCCGCCTTCACGCCAGGATGTACAAAGTCTGCCGGATCGTGCACCAACTCATCGTCTTTCCCGTACAGGCTCTGCAAAAAGGCGTTTCTCTTCTTCCGCTTCTTTTTCCTGATGGCATCCAGCGACTTTGTTACCGCAATTCTATAAATCCAGGTGGAAAGCTTCGACTGCCCCTTAAAGCTGTCAATTGATTCATACACCTGAATAAACACCTCCTGAGCCACATCCTCTGCATCCTCCTCACTCTGCACTATGCCCAGCGCTGTATTATACACCATACTCTCCCAGCGCTCCACTAATGTTTTAAATGCTGCTCTGTCTCCCTCTTTCAGTTTTTCTATAAGTTGGCTTTCTTCCATTCAGGAGCAGCAATTTTAGATTTTTTAGTGCATCATACCCGGTCCTCCAAAAAACCGCCCGTCCATACCACCGGATCTTTGATTGTTATTTGCTTTCGGCTTACCAAAGTTCTTTATTTTATACGTAAACGTCAGCATAAAATATTGTTGTAATACCTGGTTTCGGGTATCCTGAATATAAGACTCTGTCACATCTCTTGTAATGCTCTTGTTCTGCTTTAGCAGGTCAAATACACTTAGCTTCAATTCCCCTCTTCTGTCCTTGAGAAACTTCTGTCCAATGGCCACATTCCATAACCAGAAGCTCTGGTTAAAGCCGTCTGACAAACCACTATATGATTCGTTAGACAGGCTATTTTGCAGGAAGGTTCCTTTGTTGCTCAGCAGGTTGAACGACACTCCGGTGCTGGAAGTAAAATAGTTGCTGTTTTGTTCCGGACGAATAGAGTTATCTACATTGTTAAAGTTCGCAGTATATGAGATGTTGAAATCCACATTCTCACTAATGTTACTTGCCAATACCACACCCACATTGTAGTTGTAGCTGTTGGATATATTCTCCACATTATTCAATAAACCCGGTTGCCTTGAATATCCAAACCCTGCATTCAAATTAAGGTTGGTCTTTATAAATTTCAACGGAGTGCTGTAGGTAAAGAAGGTACGTGCGTTATAATACCCGTCCAGGTTTACCGGTTTTGAAAGCTGTGATCCTCTGTGAAGGATAATCCCGTTGGCCAGTGTGGAATCCTGAGTAGCCGTATAAGTAGTATTACTGATATAATCATTCACCAGCGAAACAAACGCATTGGCAAAGAAACTCTGCTGGCTAAATCTGTTTGTGTAGGAGTAACGAGCCATCAGCCTGTGTGTGTATTGTTGCTTCAGGTCAGGATTACCGGTTGAATAAAACAACTGATTGCTTGTGTTAATTACATCCTGCAGCTGGCTGATGGAAGGAGAGTTCACACTGGTTCTATAGAACAGGCTGGCGCTCCCGTACTGACCTAACTTACGCCTTAGCATCGCATTCGGCAGGAAGTTGTTGAAGGTGTATCTCACCCCGTTCGAGCTGGTGCTGCTCAAATCGCTGTATTGATAATCAGCTCCGATAGAAATACTGTTGTTCCTGTCTCCGTTACGGAGAGTGATTCCGGCGTTCTGAGTGTTATAGGAGTTGTCGTAGATATTACTCAACACAGCATTGTAATCATCATACTTTGAGGAGACATTATTAAAATCAAAAGTCTTTTGGGAAGACGAACTCTTCTGAATTCCGGGTTTATAGCTCAACTGTAACTGCGTCTTGGCAGACAGAGGCTCCGTATAGGAAATGTTGAGACTATAATTATTTGTGTGGTTCTTTGAGTCGATAAAACGCTTTACTATTTCCGTGTTAAGATTGGGTTTATAGTACCCGTTCGTAGCATCGTTATAAGTTTCACCCTTACGATCGCTCAGAGACACGTTGAACCCAACAGAAATAGATCTGCCTTTCTTCTTAAACGAATGTCTGAAAAGCAGATTGGCGTTCGAATTAAACCCATTCTGATCATTAGTGGTTTTATTCTGTGTTTCACTTAACAGGTTTGTATGATCGCTAAGCGTATTGGTACCGATCACATCGTTCAGCGAGTTATTTTTCTGGAACGAGGTGTTGGTGGTAAAGATGAATGTATTATTTGAATCCATTCTGTAGGTCAGTCGCACATTCAGTCTGTGATTAAAGTTCTCGCTCTGCGAAGTGGTGTTTTCGTCATAGAACGAGATTGAATCCATACGGAAGTTCTGCCTGTTAATTACACGATCGTTATTGAGCTTACTGTTATTAAAGAAGTAGCTTGCCGATACATCTACTTTTTTGCCCCATGCATCGCTGAAGTTAATTCCCAAAGCATTGGTCTTGGCAATCCCGCTTTGCTGCCCTACAAAAAAGTTATTGCCACCACCAAATCCACCACCAGGGCCACCGCCGCCACGCATTCCACCTCCACGTCCACCGGCATTTACCAGGTCTTCAGAAGAAAAGTTCTGCTGATTGACATTGTTTGTAAGGCCTACCAGCGATATACGGCGGGCGTTATTGAAGAAGCTGATATTTCCGCCACCGAGATAGCGGTCATCCGTTCCATACGCCGCATACACACGTCCGAAATTACCCTGACGCATATCGGCTTTCGTAACAATATTAATACTCTTGGTTGTGTTTCCATCATCAAATCCGGTCAGTTGTGCCTGATCGCTCAATTTGTCAAACACCTGAATCTTATCGATAATTTCTGCGGGAAGATTTCTCAGGGTAGCCGTTGCATCATCGCCAAAAAAGTCCCGGCCATCTACAGTTACTTTTCTTACGGTTTCGCCTTGTGCAGTTACATTTCCTTTGCTATCCACCGTCACACCCGGCATCTTCTTAATCAGATCTTCACTGGTAGCATCCGGATTTACCTTAAACTGGCTTGCAGAATACTCTGCAGTATCCCCTTTCATTCTTACATGAGGCTGCGCACCGCTAATCACCACGGCAGACAGCGTTTCCACAGCCTTATTAATAAAAATCATTTCAAAATCATAATCGCTATTCTTTAGAATGAACCCCTGCTTCACAGTAGTATATCCCACAGAAGTAATTCCGAGGATATAGCTGCCCGGTTTCACTCCGGTAAACGAAAACTCACCATCATTATTGGTAATTGTTTCCCGAACCACGGTATTACTGTCTGTTTTCAAAAGCGTAACGGTAGCTTTAACTAATGGTGTGTTGTCAATCGCATCTCTGACAGTTCCGCTAACTTTCTGCGCATTGGCACTAAGGCCCAAAATCATCCCAAACAGGAGAGTTACAAAAAAATACTTCATTACTAAAATTTAAATCCAACATAAGACGCCAGAAAAGAGACAATTCCCCTCCCCCTTTTTCCTGAAATCGTGAAATAAATCATAAAACCAATACTGGCACCGGAATTGTTAGCGCTTAACCATCAGCGAAAAAGTTTACCGACAGAAAGCCTCGGACAACTTAAAATTCAAATTAAATCAACCCTGCAAATGGCTTATATCAACTCCCTTTATTCAATAAAAAATAAAATCGAGTGTAAAAAATAGGTTACATTTCAACTTTAAACAAGGCATCATCATTTATGAAAATTGCATTTCACGGAGCAGCACGAACAGTTACAGGATCCAAACACCTGCTTACACTATCCAACGGAAAAAAATATCTTTTAGACTGTGGTATGTTCCAGGGGCTTGGAAAAGACACAGACTCACTGAACCGAAACTTCGGATTCGAAGCAAAAGAAATAGATCACCTCATATTATCACATGCTCATGTGGATCACTGTGGGCTGATTCCTAAATTGATAAAAGATGGGTATAACGGCGAGGTATGGTGTACCCCTGCCACCAAAGACCTGTCCACCATCCTGATGGAAGACAGTGCCGGAATACAGGAATCTGATCTCAGATTCGTAAACAAGACCCGTGCAGCTCAGGGAAAGTCTTACCTGCTTCCACTCTATGATATGGAAGATGCGAAAAAAGCAGCCCAGCATTTAAAGCCCATAGAATATGGGAAATGGCATCGGATCGACGAAAACGTAGAACTATTATACCTTGACGCAGGGCATATTATCGGAAGCGCTACCGTACACCTGAAAATCACCGAAAATGGGAAGACTACCCGCCTCACTTTTTCGGGCGACATCGGCAGATATCGCGATGTGATTCTTCGCTCTCCCCAGGACTTTCCACAGGCAGACTATATCATTCTGGAAAGCACGTATGGCAACAGGCTGCACGACCGCATCACCAGCACTCCCGATGCGCTATTGGAGTGGATTACAAAAACATGCCTTGAAAAGAAAGGGAAACTGATTCTCCCTGCCTTCAGTGTAGGCCGTACACAGGAACTGCTCTTTGCCCTAAACCAATTAGGTCTGGAAAACAGGTTGCCTGATTTGCCCTATTATGTAGATAGCCCACTCAGCCTGGAAGCCACCCAGGTAATAGAAAACTATCCGCAATACTTCAACCCACGAGTGCAAAAGCTACTGCAATCTGACAGCAAGCCTTTTGAATTCAAGGGTCTTCATTTTGTGAAATCTGTTGAAGAAAGTAAATCACTTAACTACCGTACAGACCCGATGGTTATTATCTCAGCAAGTGGAATGGCTGAAGCCGGAAGGGTAAAACATCATATCAGTAACAATATTGAGAATAAGCGAAATGCTATTGTGATGACAGGTTATTGTGAGCCCCATTCGCTCGGTGGAAGGCTTAAGCTTCATCCGGACGAAGTCGGTATATTCGGAGTAACGCACCAGGTCAATGCCGAAATCGGCGAAATTAAAAGCATGAGCGCACATGGCGATTATGAAGACCTGAGCCAATGGCTTTCGTGTCAGGATCCCAGACAGGTTAAAAAGCTGTTTCTGGTGCATGGCGATTATGATGTTCAGGTAGAGTTCAAGAACCGTTTACTTGCCAAAGGATTCGGAGACATTGAGATTCCTCCGCTGCATTACGAAATCGGACTGGAGTAACCTTACAAACGCTCATCAGGTAACAATTTCTTATCAAGAGCCACCTCCGTGAGAAACAAGCCATGTGAGGGCACAGAGAAATCAGCTCTGGAGCAATCCTTCGCTGCAATTACCTCGCGGAAACCATCGAGAGATAATTTACCCCTGCCCACCCTGAGCATAGTCCCTACGAGGCCCTTTACCATACCCCTCAAAAAGCGGTTGGCTACTACATGATATATCAGCATGCTATCCCTGATCGTCCACTCGCTTACCATGATATCACAAATAAAATGATGCACCTGGGTATTTCGTTTCGAAAAGGAAGTGAAATCTTCGTACTCCTTAAGAATCCCCGCAGCCTGCTGCATCTGTTCAATATTCAACCTGAAAGGGAAAAAATAGGCTGTCTTTCTGAGAAAAGGATCTTTCTCCGTATATATGTGATATTTATAGTCGCGCGACAACGCATCAAATCTGCAATGCATCTCATCAGGCACCCTGAAGAAATCCTTCAGGCATATATCATCAGGAAGGATTGCGTTAAGATGATAGATATCATTTTTCGCAGATGGAATTTCTGCATCGCTATCGAAGTGAAAATAATTCTGCAATGCATGTACGCCCGCATCTGTACGGGAGGACCCTGTCAGTTCATACGTCTTTTTATAATAGACTTGTAAAGCCCGCTCTACCTCGGCCTGTATCGTGTTAGCATTTTTTTGTATCTGGAATCCACCATACCGGGTTCCGTCATAAGCCACTTCAATGAAATATCTGGGCATAGCTCTATTTCTGAATCATTGCCTGAAACCGCTTGATATAATACGGATCCTGTAACTGTGACTCTAACTGGTAATACAGGTTAGAGTCTGATGCAAATGGATATGCCGCATCAAAAAACTTATACCTGCCTTCATCATCCAAAAAGAGATACGACAAATTCTTTATCTGATCGGTAGTGTAGCATTTCTGTCTGAAAAACTTCTTTGCAGCATCTATCATCTTATCGGTATCCGTTTCGGCGGCCATTTTCTTGCGTATCTTCAGAAAATCACTGTTGGTAGCATACGCCGAACAGTCAGAATTCACTGAAGGATTATAGATAATCTGAGGTGTCTTCTCCTGCTTTTTCGGCTCCTGTTTTTCTTCAACCGTGTCGCCTGTTACTTTCTTCGGAGCTGCCAATTCGTTGCTCACAGGTTTTTCTGTTTCCTTTTCCGGCACTTCCTTCTCTTTGTTATCCGCTGCTTTTACCACATTACTCTCTGCCGGAGGCTCCACAATCTTTGTCGGTGTGATGGTAAGTGAAGTCACTGAATCTTTCTTTTCCTCCCTGTAAACTACTTTGGGCTGCGGGGGTTGACTATCCCCATAGGAAGTGACAGGCATAAATAGCCGAATTGTATCTCTTCGCTCCTTATCCAAATACACCAACTCTAATCCGTCCGTTTCTTTAACCAGCAACAAACGGCTTACTTCACCCCAGTTTATCGGTGGTTTTTGATCAGGGATTTTTTCACTGGGCAGTGCTCCTTCGGCAGTGACTATCTTTACCGTGTCAGCCGACAACGGTGTGAATCGGGCCGCAGTGTCCTGCACACTTACGGTTGAAATCGAAGAATCGCCCTCAGGTATTAAGGTTTTCTTTTCTGTTTCTTTATTTACTACAGTTTCCTGAGGCTGCACTTCCCTGACCTGTTGCTGCTTTGCTGAGTCTATAACAGGTTTTTGTGCAGTAATCTCAGAGTTAAGAATGGATGAGTCGTTCACCACACTTGCCAGTAAAGAGGAAAAAGGGTCGTATTCCTTCTCGCGCGTTTCGGCAACCGGTGGGCTGCTCACTGCTCCTTCTGTGAGCGCCAACGACTCAATATTCATCAATACCCAACGGTTATTGAGATACTTCAAAAGATATCCTTCACTCTGACCATTCAGAGTGAGGGAAAATTCTTCTTCTGGAAATTCATTTCGGGGAAAGCCTACATACATCTGATGATTTCCATCTGAAAGTCTGGATAGCAATACATATCCTTCAGAAGTAGAACTGAAAATGCTAAGGCCCATCCTTACATAAAAGGGCTTTCCATCCTCGGTCTGAATATAAATAAACCTGTTTTCCTGTGCCGATACCCACAAGGTGGAAAGGCAAAAAAACAAGAAAACAAAAAGTACTTTATATTCCCTAAACTTCATTTTACAAAGCTATCCATTCCGATTTAAATAGAACCCCGGGTGGAAAAATACCCCACCATTCTATATTTGCAAAAAAAAGTGTGTGAAAAAACTGATATTTCTGCTGGCTTGCATCATCACCATCCGTGTCGCCGGCCAACAAACAAATCCAAATGCCACCCGCAACACGGATTACAGAGCATCTTATCCTAAAACCAATGAAATAATCCATACCAGGCTGGATGTGCGTTTTGACATCCCCAAATCTATCATGTACGGGAAAGCATGGCTTACTGTGCGCCCTCACTTCTATCCTGTCGACTCGCTGCTGCTGGACACCAAATACATGGATATAAAAGAAGTGGCTATAGTCAGGGGTGGTGAAAGAAAAAAATTGAAATACGATTATGACAGCCTTCAGCTACATATAGGGCTTGATAAAACCTATCTCAGGGGAGAACAATACATCATTTACATTGACTATATCGCAAGACCTGAAGAGGTGAAAGCACAGGGTAGCAATGCCATCACCGATGCTAAAGGACTTTACTTTATCAACCCTGACGGGAAAGGCATCTGGCCTACTCAGATATGGACTCAGGGTGAGACGGAAGCCAACAGCGTGTGGATGCCAACTATTGACAAACCCAACCAGAAAACAACGCAGGAAATTTCTATGACAGTGCCAGATAAATATATGACACTCAGCAACGGCACTATGACATCATCCAGAAAAAACACAGATGGATCCCGGACAGATACATGGAAACTGGACAAGCCCAACTCGCCTTATCTCTTCTTCATGGGGGTTATGGGAAAAAATGATTTTGTGGTAGTAAAAGACACTTATAAAAACATCCCGGTAGAATACTATGTAGAAAAGCAATACGAATCCGTCGCCAGAAGAATTTTCGGAGAAACTCCCAGGATGATGGAATTCTTTTCTGAAAAATTGAATGTGCCTTTTGTATGGCCCAAATATGCACAAATGGTTGGCAGGGAATATGTCAGTGGTGCGATGGAAAACACCACAGCCACCCTGCATCAGGATGGAGCTTATCAGAATGCACGACAGCTTGTCGACGGGAATTCCTGGGAAAAAACTATTGCACACGAACTGTTTCATCACTGGTTTGGCGACCTGGTAACAACCGAAAGCTGGAGCAACCTGACCCTCAATGAGTCTTTTGCCAACTACTCACAGTACCTGTGGGATGAATACCGGCATGGACGCGACTTTGCCGATGAGAATGCATACGAAGAGATGGAGGGATATCTGTTTAGCAACAGCAGTAACAAAGATCTCGTACGCTTTTATTACAATGACAAGGAAGATATGTTTGATGCCGTAAGCTATAACAAAGGAGGCAGGATATTACACATGCTTCGCACCTTTGTGGGGGATGAGGCCTTCTTTGCTTCACTTAACAAGTACCTTACCACCCACCAGTTCCAATCGGCAGAAGCACACGACCTGCGGCTTGCTTTTGAAGCAGTGACAGGACAGGATATGAACTGGTTCTGGAATGAATGGTATTACGGTAGCGGAGAACCGATAATTGAGCTCTCCTATCAATACCTAAATGGCAAAACAAGAGTAATTGCAGATCAGACACAAAAGGGCCAAATCTTCACTCTTCCTGTAAACATTGATGTGTATTCACAAGACAACAAGAAAGAAACTTACAAAGTGTGGCTGAAAAACGCATCGGACACCTTTTATTTTCCTTCAAAGCAAAAACCTTCATGGATTAATTTCGACGCAGATAAAGCATTGCTGGCTTTGAAGGTGGACCGCAAGAGTGCAGAAGAATTTGAGCAACAGTACAAATATGGTCCGCGTTATCTTGACAGGAGAGAGGCGCTTGAGTATTTCGCCGCTAAATCATCTTTAAGCCTTGCTAACGGATTAGAGGACAAATTCGCGGGACTAAGATCATTGACCATCTCACTCCTTTCACAGTCTAAAGTAGGAAATATCCCATCTGTTATAGAAAAGGTAGCCGCACTTGCTGCCAAAGAATCAGACAAGACCGCCCTTGCCTTTGCGCTGGAATACCTCGCGAAATTTAAAAATCCCCAATACCTGCCTCTCTTCGAAAAAAACGCCTCTGACTCCTCTTATTCTGTAGCCGGTGCAGCGCTGTCCGGATTGATTGCCCTCAGATCAGACAAGGCTTATGAACTGGCCAAACAATACAGCAGCGATGCACAGGGTAAGTTAGGTGAAGTCATTTTTGACATTTTATATAAAAGCGGGAAAGAAGAAGACTTCGCGATTCTTTATAATATGTACAATCAAACGCCATTAAGTGCAGAAAAAACTACACTTTCTGTAAAATTTGCCGGTTTTCTTGCCCGATTAGAGGATACTACCTCCGTTAAGAAGGGGGTTCAAGCCATTATAAGTTTTAGGAACACTATTCCTGCTCAGTATCTTCAATACATTGACCCGACATTGAAACAAGCTCTCGCAGCCATTGCAGACAATCAGAAACTGAAGGGAAACAGGGAGTTAGCCGACTATATCTCCGGTCTCCTTCCATAGTGCAAGCGTCTCGCTTGTACTGTCCTATTACCCTCGCTTGCACAAGCATCTCGCTTGTGCTGTCTTATTACTCTCCATAGCGCAAGCGTCCCGCTTGTGCTGTCTTATTACTCTCCATACCGCAAGCGTCCCGCTTGCACTGCCTTATAGCAAACAGCACTGTACTGCCAGCCGAATTTAAAAATAGAGGCCTTTTTAATCCTCTTTACCCCACCAGCTACTCAAACCTCCTGAGTGCTCCAATCCGGACAGACCCAATAACATTCGATTTATACCATCGAATCCATAATTTATACCCTTCAAACTACCATTATTTATTCTACTTCACTTACCTTTGCAGCCCATAAATTGAAATAAAAATGAGTGGTGCTTTAAAAGAGGTACGAAACCGGATTTACAGTATTAACAATACCCAGCAAATTACCAAGGCAATGAAGATGGTGAGTGCTGCCAAATTGAGGCGTGCTCAGGACGCTATTATTAAAATGCGCCCTTATGCCCAGAAACTTCAGGAGATGCTTAGCAATATTGTAAGCAATTCCGACGGTAGTGCGGGAGGTGCGCTTACCAAAGAGCGTGCTATCGAAAAAGTACTCCTCATTGTGGTTACCAGCGATCGCGGTTTATGTGGCGGTTAGAATCACGGACTCATTAAACTTGCTAAACAAGTAATCAGCGAGAGATACGCTACCCAATACCAAAAAGGGAATGTTACAATCTTACCTCTTGGCAAGAAAAGTTATGAGCACTTTCAGAAAAACAACTATAAACTGATAGATTCATATTGGACCATCTTCTCTGAACTGAGCTTTGAGAATGTCTCCAAAATATCGCAGTATGTAATGAAAGCATACGCTGAAGGTGAATATGATAAAGTTGAAATTATTTACAGCCAGTTTATCAATGCAGGTGTACAGCGCTTTGAAAGCGAACAGTTTCTCCCTGTAAAAAAGACCACCCCATCAAAAGGCGAGGCTAAAGCAGACTTCATCTTCGAACCTGAACAGGATGCTTTAATTGAGGAACTGATGCCTAAAATCCTGAATACACAACTATTCAAAGCCGTTCTGGATGGCCACGCAAGTGAGCACGGAGCCAGAATGACTGCAATGGATAAGGCCACAGAAAATGCCGATGAACTATTGAAAACATTGAAAATTAGCTATAACCGCGCAAGACAAGCCGCCATTACTACTGAACTTACAGAAATCGTAAGTGGTGCTGCTGCCCTGCAGGGATAAAAGTGCTGAACCCATCAATGGAATTATCTGTAATACTCCCTCATATAGAAGCGCTGATTTTCGCCAGCGATAAACCTCTTGCAGAAGAAGAAATAGAGGAGTATGTCAACCGGGCTCTGGCCTTTATGGAAGACCGCACCACTGCTGACCAGGTAGCGGAGGCTCTAAATACCATTCAGGAAAAATATCAGTCAGAGTTTTACCCCTTCGAAGTGATAAAGAGCGGAGGCGGATGGCAGTTTCTTTCAAAGAAAGAATACCATGCCACCATCAGCCTGCTATATGGCGACAAATTCCTGAAGAAATTATCGGTAGCCGCATTAGAGACGCTTGCCATTATCGCTTATGAACAACCGGTTACCAAATCAGAAATAGAACTAATCAGAGGGGTGAACTGTGACTATGCCGTTCAGAAACTTCTGGAAAAAGAGTTAATCGTTATCTCGGGAAGAAAAGAAGACTCTCCGGGTAAGCCTCTGATTTATACTACTTCTAAATCATTTATGGATTACTTTGGCATTAACACCTCAGACGACCTGCCTAAAATCCAGGAAATCCTCAACAATGAGATTCTGGAGGCCACCCGCCTGATGCACAGTAATACCACAGTCAACAGCGAAGTGCAGACAGAAGAAAAAGATACAACTGAACAGGATACAGCAAACTCCGATTCTGCCACCGAAGTTGCCAATCAGGATTCAGGAGCGGAAGGGGAAGAAGATAACACATAAAACCATAAACTGCTGACAGGTATGAGCACAAGCTTATCGTCAGAACTACTCACCGAAATTGCCCGCGAATATGGCACACCGGTATATGTTTACGATGCTGAGAAAATAACCTCCCAGTACCATAGGCTTACCCACGAATTTCACGACCAGCCTGCAAGATTCTTTTATGCCTGCAAGGCCCTTACCAATATCCATATTCTGAAGCACATCTATTCACTCGGTGCTTCTTTCGACTGCAGCTCTGTCAACGAAGTAAAGATTGCCCGCTACGCCGGCATTCCTGCTGATAAGATACTTTACACATCCAACAGTATCTCATTTTCAGAAATAGAGGAGGCTCAGGCCGAGGGAGTGCATATCAATATAGACAGCCTCTCTAATCTCGACAAATTTGGCAGGAAATACAAGAACACCTATCCTGTAGGCATCCGCCTGCGGCCCAATATTATGGCAGGTGGGAACCTTAATATTTCAACAGGCCACGATAAAAGTAAATTCGGAATTCCCATAAACAAGATTGACGAGATCCTCGCAGTAGTTCATAAACACAAGATGGATATTGCTGTGCTGCACATACACACTGGCAGCGAAATCAGTGACGTGGATCTGTATATGAAAGGAGTGGATATCCTGCTCGAACTGGCAGAAAAGTTTCCGACCGTACATACACTCGATCTGGGCGGGGGATTCAAAGTACCATACAAAGACGGAGATTCCCACACTGATATCAACCTGCTGGCTTCTGCAATCAAAAAAGCATTTGCAAAGGCTAAGGCACAAACCGGCAGAGAATATAATATTTGGTTTGAGCCAGGCAAATTTATGGTAAGCGAATGTGGACACCTGATTGCCTCGGTAACCGTATTGAAAGAGACCTCTGCCACCACATTTGCCGGAGTAGATACAGGGTTTAATCACCTTATCCGCCCTATGTTTTACGGGGCCTATCACCGGATTGAAAACCTGAGCAATCCACAAGGCGAAACAAAAAAATATAGTGTGGTCGGTAATGTATGCGAAACGGACACTTTTGCATGGGAGCGCGATGTGGCGGAAATAAAGGAAGGCGACCTGCTTGTGTTCAGAAATGCCGGAGCCTATGGCATGGAAATGGCTTCAAATTTTAACAGCCGTTTTCGTCCGGCAGAGGTAATGGTAAAGGAAGGCCAGCCCCAGCTTATCCGGCGAAGGGAGACCTTTGATGACCTATTGAGAAACCAAATAATTTAATACAGAAATATTACTTTAATATGAAAAACAAATCAGCAATCATCGTAGGCGGCGGCATCAACGGCCTCTGTGCTGCCTACTATCTCCACAAGGAAGGATTCGATGTAAAGGTTATCGACCGGGGCACAATAGAAAACAACTGTTCTTTCGGAAATATGGGATTTCTATCTCCCAGTCACTTCGTGCCGTTGGCGAGCCCGGGGATCATTGCAGAAGGAGTGAAATACCTGCTCGATAGCAAGAGCCCTTTCTACATCAAGCCACGGCTAGATCTCAATTTTATCCGATGGGGGCTGAACTTTTACAAGAATAGTAACCAGAAAACAGTAGATAAAAATTCATATCCGCTCGAAGACCTGCTAAAGCTCAGCCGGCACCTGATGGATGAAATCCGTGCAGACCTGGGTGATGTTTTTGATATGGAAACAAAGGGCTGTCTTATGGTATGCCATTCAGAAGATGCATTTGAAAAAGAAAAGAAAGTAGCGGATGCGGCAGCTAATTATGGCCTCAACGTAGTAGTGCTGGATCGCAAACAAGTACAGGAATATGAGCCTGATGTAGAACTGGATATGGCAGGTGCAGTACTCTTTACTGACGATGCACATATCCACCCGGGTAAGTTTATGCTGGCTATGAAGCAAAAACTGACAGACCTTGGCGTCCATTTTCAGCTTAACACGGAGGTGACCGGCTTTAAAAAAGAAGGGCAAAGGGTAAAAAGCGTACTGACAGACAAAGGCGATTATTCAGCAGACGAAATCATCCTTTCACCGGGAAGCTGGCTTGGGGAACTGACTCACAAACTGGGGCACAGGCTGATGATTCAGGGAGGTAAAGGGTATAGTACCACCTACGATCACATAGAGAAAAATATTAAGTACCCTGCCATCCTTGTAGACGGCCGTTGTGCTATTACGCCCTGGAAACATACACTGCGTATCGGTGGCACAATGGAGTTTAGCGGACTGAATGACAAAGTGCTGGTGAAAAGAATGCAGGGAATTTATAACTCTATCAGAAAATTTTATCCCGGCCTGAAAATCGACTTCCCGCCATTAGATAAGATTTGGACCGGACTTCGTCCTGTATCCCCAGACGGACTGGGATATATCGGTAAGTTTAACGGGTATGAAAACGTGAATATCGCAGGAGGCCATGCCATGCTGGGTGTATCGTGTGCAGCTGGTACAGCCAGGATTATCTCTGACCTGTTAACCAATAAGGCTCCTGAAATAAATATCTCAGCTTTCGATCCAATGAGATTTTCATAGATATATTCCTTTTTACAAGGACCTATCTCCCCAACATTGAGGCTGGAAGACGAGGGTTAATTCATTCCTCTCCTTCCAGCCTCATTATTTCCTCAAACAGCGTTTCGTATTTCTGGTTTTCTTTTTCAGACAGCCTGCTCAGTTCCTGATACCTCTTCTCCGTCTCCGCAAATTTTCCTGCGTCTGAATATATATCAGGAGAGGCAAGAAGGTTTTCCAGAGTGGCCTTCTCAGCATTTATTTTCTCAAGCGCCTTCTCTGTCTGTTCAAATTGCTTTTTTATTTTTTGTAATTCCCGTTGCTTTTCTTTTTCCTGTTGCTGCGATGCCGATTTTCTGGCCACCTCCTTTCTCTCTTTTGGCTCTGCCTTTTCAATTTTTCTCTCAGGCTTCTGGTGATCTTTCTTCCATTGTTCCCATTCCTCGTAACCACCTGCAAATTCCTTCACCTTCAGATCCTGGATTTCCCAGATTTTATTTGCTGTCTTGCTAACAAAATAACGATCGTGGCTTACCAGCAGATAGCTCCCCTCATACTTTTGCAAAGCCTCAATCAGCAACTCTACCGAGTGCATATCCAGGTGGTTAGTAGGTTCGTCGAGCAGCAGGAAGTTACCCTTACTTATGATTGTTTTGGCCAGTGCCACACGGGCTTTCTCTCCACCACTTAGTATTCTGATCTTCTTGTCCACATCATCCCCGCTGAAAAGAAAACATCCGAGCAGCGTACGCAATTCCAGATCCGTCTTACCACTACCGCTATAGCTCAGCTCTTCCAGCACATTATGCTCCAGATTCAGCGCCTCAAGCTGGTGTTGCGCATAAAACGACTGTTTCACGTTGTGCCCCGGAATTCTTTCCCCCTCGAACGGTTCAGTGCCGGCGATCATTCGCAGCAATGTAGATTTACCCTTTCCGTTCGCCCCTATCAATGCTATTTTATCACCCCTGTTTATCTCCACGGACGTGTCTTCCACAATCTTTATCCTGCCAAAGCTCTTGGTGGCGTGCTTCAGCGTACATAACACTTTGCCGGGATTCTGATCAATGCTGAAATTGATCCTCATATTGGGCCGTTCCAACTCTGCACTCTCAATCCGTTCCAGTTTCTCCAGCCGCTTCACTATACTTTGCGCCTGTGCCGCCTTGGAAGCCTTGGCTTTGAAGCGCTCTACAAATCGCTCCTGCTGACGGATATAGTCCTGCTGATTTTCGTATGCTCTTTGCTGGAGTTCTATCCTCAACGCCTTCTCTTCAAGGTAATAGCTATAATTACCTGAATAGAAATGTAACTCCTGTTGATAAAGCTCTACGATCTTATTAACCATACGGTCAAGAAAATAACGGTCGTGCGATACTATCACTACGGATCCGTGATAATGTTGCAGATACTTCTCTAACCATTCAATAGATGGCAGGTCGAGGTGGTTTGTCGGCTCGTCAAGAAGCAGCACATCCGGGCTCATCAAAATCATCTTTGCCAGCAGCACCCTCATCCGCCAGCCACCGCTGAACTCAGCATAAGGCCTTTGCAAATCTTCGTTCGAAAAGCCCAATCCCTGCAATACCTCTTCTGTCTTATGGTGCACTTCATATCCTCCGGCAAGTTCCAGTTCATGCAACTTATCGGCGTAAATTGTCGCCAGTTTTTCATCAGATGTTTCCTCCAGTTCTTTTCCCAACTGTGCTATCTCAGCTTCCAGTCGCATTACCTTCTCAAAAGCACCCAGCGCAACTCCCAGAATAGAATCCTCCGTATCAAAGCTGAGCAAATCCTGATGCAGATACCCGATAGTAGTCTCTCTGCTCTTTTCCACAGTACCTGCCGACGGATGATACTGCCCTGTGAGCACCTTCAGCAAGGTTGACTTTCCGGTACCATTATACCCGATAAGCCCTATCCGTTCTCCCGGCTGAATATGCCAGGTCGCATCTCTGACAATCACCCTCGCCCCAAATTCAAATGTTACATTCTGTAAGCCCAAAAGCATGATTCCAACTGTTTTTTGCGGCGCAAAGATACTATTGTTGGCCTATCCTGCCTTATCATTACAGCAACAGGACGGTAGCAGCCTCCACCAAACTTTTCCGTCTTTAGCAAGCCTTTCGGACTGGAGCCCTCGACCTTTGCCGGAAATTTAAGTGTATGAGTAACCGATTTATTGACACACGCCAGGGGCACTGGTTGCTATCCAAAATGGGAAAACGCGTATTGCGCCCCGGTGGAAAGGAATTAACGCTGAAGTTATTGGGAGGGATGGACTTTACTGAAAGAGACGATGTGATCGAGTTTGCCCCGGGCATCGGCTACACAGCTACGCAGGTACTCAAAAAGAATCCTCACAGCTATACCGGTATCGAACTCAATGAGGAAGCTGCAGCAGGATTACAGAAAAAATTTACCGGGCCAAACAGGCAAATCATCATAGCAGAGGCTTCACAAACCCACCTCCCGGATGAGTGTGCTGATAAATTATATGGAGAGGCCATGCTCACCATGCACGTGGATAAGAGAAAGTCTGAAATTATCAGGGAAGCACACCGGCTGCTCAGAAAAGGAGGATACTATGGTATCCACGAACTGGGCCTGGCACCCGATGAAATAAGCGAAGAAACAAAGGCGACTGTACAGCGTGAGCTAAGCCAATGTATAAAGGTAAACGCGAGGCCGCTAACAGTGCATGAATGGAGAACCCTGCTTGAGAATGAAGGATTTGAAATTGTGCATGTCTATACGAACCCCATGCTCCTCCTCGAAACAAAGCGGGTTATTGATGACGAAGGACTCCTTCGCAGTCTTAAAATCGGATTCAATATACTCCGCAACAATTCAGCCCGTAAGAGAATCAACGAGATGCGATGCGTCTTTAACAAATACAAAAAGGAGATGAATGCGGTGGCGATAATTGCCAGAAAAAAATAACGGCATCTTCGGTTTGTATCTGTGCTTTTTTTACTTGTATCCACTTATTTTTATAGCCGGTTCAGCGAGCGGGATTCAGGATTTCTATCCCTTATCTCCTGATACAGTATGACACAGTATAAAGAGCAGGTAATGAAAAAAATTGTAGTTGTTGGAGGTGGATTTGCAGGCCTCAATTTTGTAAAAGAGTTATCAAAATATGATGGATTTCAGATAACCCTGGTAGATAGGAATAACTACCACTTCTTCCCTCCATTACTTTATCAGGTAGCTTCGGGATTCATAGAAGCTTCAAACATCAGTTATCCGTTCAGGCGACTTTTTCAGAAAAAAGCGAATCTGCGCTTTCACATGGGATCTTTGCTGGAAGTGATGCCCGAAAAGCAATATATCAAAACCAGCACAGGAGCGCTTCCTTACGATATTTTAGTAATCGCGAGCGGTACACGTACCAACTATTTCGGGATGGAAAACGTAGCAAGGGGAGCCTGGCCGATGAAAACAATTAACGACGCACTTAATCTGCGCAATCACATTCTGATGTCGATGGAGAAAGCAGTAAGAGCACAGACGGCCGAAGAAAAAAATCAGGCTTTGAATATAGTAATCGCCGGAGGAGGCCCTACAGGTGTGGAAATCTCAGGAATGCTGGCGGAACTTGGCCGTTATATTGCCGCCAAGGAATATCCCGAAATACAGAATTTTCAGGGTCACATACACCTGATTGACGCAGGCCCGTCGCTCCTTAGCACCATGAGTAAAAAAGCACAGACGGAAGCACAAAAAGTATTATCGCACCTCGGGGTGCTTATCCAAACAGGAGTCTCCGTAAAAGACTATCAGGATGGAACGGTCATCCTTTCAAATGGAGAGAAGATTCGTTCTGAAGTACTAATCTGGACTTCCG
Organism: Chitinophagaceae bacterium; assembly: GCA_019455085.1. Taxonomy (GTDB): domain Bacteria; phylum Bacteroidota; class Bacteroidia; order Chitinophagales; family Chitinophagaceae; genus Ginsengibacter. The sequence goes on along the minus strand of JACFNA010000005.1, from coordinate 3,087 downwards.
GAGTAGTCGCCAATCACATAGAAGGCCTTCCCCGCATAGTAACAGGAAGGGGCAAACGTATTGTAACTGATGCATTTAATTGTGTGGAGGGTTACAAAAATATATATGCCATCGGCGATATCTCCCTGCAGCATACCGATCCGGCCTTTCCGGACGGGCACCCCCAATTGGCACAGGTAGCCATCCAGCAGGGAAAGCTCCTGGCGCGAAATCTCAGAAATATAGCTTCAGGGAAAAACCCGACTCCATTCAGATATAATGACAAAGGCAGCATGGCCATAATCAGTAAATTTAAAGCCGTGGCCGACTTACGGCACTTTTCAATGAAAGGTTACTTCGCATGGCTCATCTGGCTCTTTATCCATATTATTCCTTTGATCGGATATCGTAATAAAGCCAAACTGGCATTTAACTGGTTCTGGTCGTTTATAAACAACAATCCTACGCTGCGGCTTATCATCCGCCCGGGAAAGATCTCTGAAACACCCCTCACGGCGAACGAAGGTCATGCTCAGGGCCCTGAGGTTGTACATTGAGAGCCTGACGGCTATAGCTTGAGAGAGACACCCGACACTTCAATACAATTCGCATGCTGCTTATTACCCGGATTATATCAATCAGCGTTCAAAATCTACAACAGAAAACAGCCTCGAATCACAGGGATTTTTTTGCTTAACTTCATCAGACAGCATAAGTGGGTAAGACAAGATGTCAATTACTTCACCGTAAGGAATTTATAATGATGAAGCACATCACACTAAAACCATTGCTACACAGGGGCAAAGACTGTATCGGCATTTATTTTGCAAAAGACGCTGCATTGCAAAGTATCATCAGAAAACATACAGATGCCCGCTGGAGCAAGACACATACCTGCTGGTATGTGGAAGACACTGCACAGAATCATTCGAAACTGAAGGCTGCACTCAATAAAGCTCTGGAGATCCCGGGAAGAGAAGTTATTCATGTGGTGCGTGAGATACGAGCCACGGAAGGAGAGAAAACCCGGGTAGGAACTGCCGCCACCCACCTTCCTGCAAAAACAGAAAAAGCACTTTCAAAGAAAGGCGCTGCTTCGGGGATAGCTTTGCCGTCTGGTATTATTCACAATGTTAATGTGCGGGCCTTGCTGCAATTTGAAAGAGAACTCGTGTTGAAAGCGTATTCGCCGAACACGATCAGAACATATAAGAACGAATTTGCACAATTTCTGGTAGCCATAAATAAGCACCCGACAGAAGCGTTTACGCCTGACCGGCTGAAAGACTATCTACAGTATTGTTCTGAAAAATTAAACCTGAGTGAGAACACGCTGCACAGCAGGATGAATGCGCTGAAGTTTTATTATGAAAAAGTATTGGGAAGAGAGAAATTCTTCTGGGCCATACCGCGTCCTAAAAAACAGTTGATATTACCCAAAGTGATCAGTAAAGAGCAGATTGCATCTTTGATAAACTCCATTGAAAATAAAAAACACAAAACAATCATAGCCTTAGCGTATGCCTGCGGATTACGTGTAAGCGAGGTAGTATCTCTGAAAATAAGCAACATAGACGGGCAAAGAAATATGCTGTTTATAGAAAGAGGTAAGGGCAAGAAGGACCGGGTGATAAGCCTTAGTCCGCATATTCTGTTCATGCTTCGCGATTATTACAGAACCTACAAGCCTAAGTTTTATCTTTTTGAGGGGCAGTACGAAAATGAACATCTGAGCCATCGCAGTATCCAGGCGGTAATGCAACGTGCCAAGAAAAAGGCCGGTATCAACCAGGCCGGAGGTATGCACATGTTGAGACACAGCTTTGCGACGCACCTGCTCGATAAGGGAATTGATGTCGTCTTTATCCAGAAATTGTTGGGCCATAAGGATATAAAAACGACTTTGAAATATCTGCATGTCACGAACAAAGACCTTACAAATATTTTAAGCCCGATTGAAGATATTGACGACCTTCTGAAGAAATAATTGTGAAAATTGCATTGACGAAACAGCATATTTTTTAATATGTATTGCGCAAAAGCGACCAAACATGTTGATAATCAATGGTGCAAAAAAATTGTTTGTAATGCTTGCTCCCCGGATAATGTTCGTATATTTATGAGAAATAGCGCAATTCGCTTCGCTTCATTGCGCTATTTCGCCCCGGCGGCTTTGCCGCCAGAAATGCTTGTCCGCTTTGCGAACTGCGCATTTCTGGCTGTTTTGCTCAATGCCTTCGCTTCGTACCTTCGGTACGGCTTCGGCACTGCGCAAAGCCGCCGGGGCGTTATAGGCCATTCAACATCAACTTTCATATATGGACTGGACAGCTTTGTTAACTATCACAATCCCAACCCTCACAACTGCAATAGTTGGCGTAATCCTTAAAAAACAAATCAAATCTCAAAAAGACACTATTTCAAGACTTCAAAACTATATCCAAACAGTATCCTGGGAGAAGGTAAGAGATTTTTATGAAAACATTCATATACCCGCCGAACGCCTCAAAACGAAACAAGAACTATTTTTGGAATATGGATTTACGCCAGAAGAAAATAAAAAACTGATAAATGACTATAACGAGCTAATTAGCTATTTCCATGCTGTTCTTTCAAATACAAAGAAAGCGTTTCCGAATCTTCATTTGAAAGACAAGATTCTGACTGGACTTCCAAAGAACGCAAAATACTTTCGTGATATTTGGGAGGATGACAAACAACAAAATCCCGACATAGAAAATAATTATCAAGACTGATAACACCATATTTCAACAATGGAAAATATTTTTTATCAAAATTGTTTACTATACACAATTTCTCGCTGACAGATAAGTGCACAAATTCTTCACTAACAAACGAACGGCCTATAACATGGGGCTTGCTTCCATGCTGGCTAACGTGTTTGCCATCAGCTTTTTGTACTTTTTTGGACTTTTGTCCGGGCTTAACTTTCATATTTCAATTTTTAATTTTTAATTTCAACTTTTGTAATTCTATTGGGCTAACGTTCCAGCTGAACAAGCATTGAATCCAGCACAGCAGCAAGCCCTACCGAAATAGCGCAATTCGCTCCGCTTCATTGCGCTATTTCGCCCCGGCGGCTTTGCC
>JACFNA010000214.1 GCA_019455085.1 Chitinophagaceae bacterium | reverse complement strand
AAGGCTGTGCCGGCGATGCAGTAAAGCATCTGGTAATCGTAGTATCAGCGCAGTCGTCTGTGACTTTGATACAATAATACCCATAACTCAGGCCTGTAAAAATGCCGTCGTTATTACAAGCTATTTCATTTCCATCTTTATCATAAAGACAAAAGTTGGGGTTAATAAGGTTTTTCATTCCGGTCACCTTCACAGAAAACATCCTGCAGATTTGATCATATATCACCACCTGGTCATCCATGGATTCTTTATATGATACTGCTTTGTAAACACTTTTTATGATCCCGCATTTATCCTTTGCCAGGAGTTGCACTGAACTAACCCCCGGGATGTAAATACTCGAGTATGGATTATCTGACCACAAAGTGTCTGTAGATCCTTGTGGAAGTACCGCATATTTCATTCCCGGAATTCCGGTAATCGTGCTGATGTTACCTCTGCTGTCAGTTACCACGATATAGCCTGATGCAGAATCACATGAAACCTTTGTAAAGGAAGCGCTGTCTATTTTCCATGTGTAGTTTCCGACGTTCACTATACGGGTCTGAATACCGCCACAGGAATCTGTGAGTCTGACTGTGTATTCACCCGCCGAAAGGTTTTGAAACTCACCAGTGGAACTGGTGGTGCCCACTTGCGAGGGTGAGGGAGGCATGATGGTAAAGGTAAAAGGTGCGCGTCCATACTGGAAATCATCCAGAAGGATACTCCCATTGCTTCCATTATTGCAACTCACATCCACTCCGGTTAAAGAGAATCTGGGATCTGCATAATTTCCCCCAACGGTTACATCCTGCACAGTAAAGGTGCAGCCATTATTGATATCAAATACTTCTACGGAATACACACCGGCAGATAACCCGGTGATAGAGTCAGCACTGGTATAATCAATTGAAACCGGGCCTGTAACTTTATACTTATAGGTTCCCGATCCTCCGGTAGCATTAATCTTTATGGCACCGGTAGCAGCACATCTTGATTCAAAAGACACAGTGGTGGCTCCCAATGATTCACACTGGCTGAATACAGATTGGCTAAATACCAACATCAACAATAAGAGAATGTAGGTAGAAATGTTTTTCATGCAGGCGCTGGGTATTGGATAAAAAATTCCTCTATTCTTCTACTATATAGAACGTATTTCGGAACCATTTATTGGGTATGGATGCGGATTATTATTGATGCAGGATAATATGTTGTGACTCAAATCGTTATAACAGACTTTAGCCAGTTTATTAATACGGCTCAAAATTCTTAACATTGCACAACTAAACTTTAGCCCCGGATGAAAACAGCATTGATAACAGGTATCACAGGACAGGATGGCGCATACCTGGCAGAGTTCCTCATTTCAAAAGGCTATATGGTGCACGGAATTAAGAGGCGTGCTTCCCTGATTAATACACATCGAATCGACCACCTCTACGTAGATCCTCACGCGCTGGAAGTCGGATTCCGACTACACTATGGTGATTTGACAGATAGCACTAACCTAATCCGGATTGTGCAGGAGACCCAGCCCGATGAGATTTACAATCTGGGCGCAATGAGCCATGTAAAAGTGAGTTTTGAGACACCCGAATACACTGCCAATGCAGACGGAATTGGCACACTTCGACTCCTTGAGGCTATCAGGATCCTGAAGATGGAAAACAAGACGAAGTTTTATCAGGCTTCCACATCTGAACTGTTTGGGCTGGTGCAGGAAGTGCCACAGAAAGAAACAACTCCCTTCTATCCCAGGAGTCCTTATGGAGTAGCCAAGTTATTTGGGTATTGGACTACAGTAAACTACCGCGAAGCATATAATATGTTTGCATGCAACGGGATTCTCTTTAATCACGAGAGCCCCCTGCGGGGAGAAACTTTTGTAACCCGTAAAGTTACCCGTGCTGTAGCCTCCATTGCATTGGGGTTCGAAAAAATGCTTTATCTCGGAAACCTGGATGCAAAAAGAGACTGGGGCCATGCACGAGATTATGTGGAGGCCATGTGGTTAATATTGCAGCAGAATCATCCGGAAGACTTTGTGATTGCAACAGGTGTTACCACCTCTGTAAGAGATTTAGTAAGGGTAGCATTTGAGGAGGTGGGTATTGAATTGACCTTTGAAGGATCCGGTGCAGATGAAAAAGGAATTGTCGTAAAGTGTACAAACGAAAAATATCAGATAGCGCCGGGCACCCAGGTAGTAGCAATCGATCCCAATTATTATCGCCCTACTGAGGTAGATCTTCTCATCGGTGATGCTACCAAAGCAAAAGAAAAACTCGGTTGGAAACCTAAATACACCATGGAAGAGATGGTAAAAGAAATGGTAAGAAATGATCTGGAGGTTTGCACAATTAACCGAGAAAGCAAACGCTTTCTTTAAGTTATTCACCAGATATCCGCCATTTTCACACAACAGCCCGAAAAGAAATTGTTTTTGTAATAAAATTCCTTCTTTTGCATGACAGAATTGCCGCTTTATGCTATTGGCCGTAATTTTGTGTCTAATATCAACAGTTAAACAACCATCACATTATAAATTAAAAAATATGGCTCAAGAATTTACAGAAGCAAACTTCAAAGAAAAAGTACTCGACTCAGACAAACTTACCATGATTGATTTCTGGGCTGAATGGTGCGGCCCCTGCCGTGCAATAGGTCCTGTTGTGGAAGAACTTGCAAAAGAATATGATGGGAAGGTGAATATAGGAAAGGTGGATGTGGATAAGAACCCTGATCTGGGTGCCCAATATGGAATCACAAGTATTCCCGCAATTCTTTTTGTAAAAGAAGGTAAGGTTATTGACAAATTGATCGGTAGCCAGCCGAAAGCTAACTTCGTTAAGAAGATAGAATCACACATGTAAGTGTTACTTGAGAAACTTATTAAAAATCCTGTCCAATGCAGGATTTTTTTATCCTGATAACCTACCCACTTACTATTCTACTGATTCATCATAAGGATCAGACCTATCCATCATTAAAACGCATAAAAGAACCGGATTTTCCTCATGAAGAATATTTTACTCATACTCTCTCTGCTTATGGCGCAACACACATTTGCGCAAGCAGATCAGAAGATTGAAAATCTGATAATCATTACCACCGATGGCTTTCGGTGGCAGGAGGTATTCACAGGGATGGACTCTGCTATTGCAAATAAGAGCATGTATAATGAAGACGCCCGGGAAACTATTTTCAAAAAGTATTGGGCTGATAAACCTGAAGACAGGAGAAAGAAACTCCTACCCTTCTTCTGGAATACAATTGGAAGTAAAGGGCAGGTGTACGGAAACAGAAATCTCGGTAACTATGTGAATGTCGCCAATCCTTATTGGTTCTCTTACCCGGGTTATAATGAGATATTTACCGGATACGCGGATACGTTAGTAAACTCAAACAGCTACAAAAGTAATCCCAATACTAATGTACTCGCCTTTCTCAACAGGCTTCCTGCGTATAATGGAAGAATCGCCGCATTTGGTGCATGGGAAGCTTTTGAGCGTATACTGAATGAAGCAGAATCCGGGTTCCCTGTGGTGAATGCTTTTAAACCTTTTGGCGGTAACAATCCAAACGCAAAGGAAAAGCTCATAAACAATATGCTTAAGGATTCATACAGAATTTTTGGCAACGGCGAATGTTTGGATGTGTTCACTCATTACGGTGCGATGGAAGCGTGGAAAAAAGACAAGTTGAAAATTATGTATATCGCTTATGGTGAGACCGATGAGTTTGCACACTCTGGAAAATACCGCTCCTATCTGGATGCGGCTCACCAGTTTGACAAATGGCTGAAATCTATATGGAAAACCATTGAAAGTAATCCGGAATACAATGGTAAAACTGCACTATTCATTACTACTGATCACGGTCGTGGCGATGCACTACTGGATTCCAAATGGACAAGTCATGGTGAAGAGGTAAATGGAGCTGACGAAATCTGGTTTGCCGTAATGGCCCCGGGGTTAGTAAAAGGAAAAGGTGAAATAAGAGACAAAGGGCAGTATTACCAAAAACAATTTGCTCAGACAATTGCCGGATTGCTGGGGTATGAGTTCAAAGCAAACCACCCCGTAGCAGAGGGAGTGAAGGAAATTTTTAAGTAACTTATTTTTCCGACAGCAGAAGCCTTAACACCACGGCATCGTTATGAGCCTCATCTTTTGCCGCATAAACCAGTGTGGTCATTTTTTCCTCTTTAATTTTCTGTTTCAGAATAGCAAATGCCTCCTTGTTTTCCAGAATCTCTGCTCTATACAATTTTTGAAATTGATCCCATTTTGCCGGATCATGATTAAACCACTTTCTTAAATCTGTAGAAGGAGCGATGTCTCGCAACCATAAATCCACTTTGGCCACTTCTTTTGAAAGTCCGCGGGGCCACAGTCGGTCGATTAGAATTCTGAAGCCGTCGGATGCAGCAGGTTCTTCATAAACTCGTTTTATTTGAAAATTACTTTTCATACCGCATAATTTAGAATTAAACCTTTGCTCACAAAATTAATTCCAGTTTCCTTTTCTTAGTGTAAATTGAACTCCATTACTTAAACAAGCACAAATTATCCTTTATGAAAAGAATTTACTTATTCACGGCTGTGCTGATTCTGTTTGGATTTATGGCACAGGCGCAAAGGTTCCCTTTCGGTGGTGGGCAGGCACAAAGAAAGTTGGATCCTGTTATTCAGCAGATGTTAGATGAAGAAACTAACAATTCGCAACTTAAACAATTGGCTCATGAACTCCTGGACAAGATTGGGCCACGGCTGGTAGGTACACCCAAAATGCAACAGGCACACGATTGGGCAGTAGCTAAATATAAAACATGGGGAATCGATGCCCGGAATGAAAAATGGGGAGAATGGCGCGGATGGGATCGCGGAATTACCCATATTGATATGATTGCACCCTGGGTAAGAACGCTCGCGGGGACACAGTTGGCATGGAGCCCTTCAACCAAAGGAAAAACAGTTTCCGGAGATGTAGTGATCATTCCTGAAGTAGCGGACAGCGCTGCTTT
>JACFNA010000213.1:4623-5036 GCA_019455085.1 Chitinophagaceae bacterium | reverse complement strand
AAAAAAGCAATTCAAATTGTTACCGGCAATGAAAAGATTGCGATGGTTTGCGAATCAATAGTGGATTCAGGCAGACAGAAAGAGCAGTTAGAAAAAGATCTGGAGTACCAGCGTGGCTTTCTTGCCAGCGTGGAAAAGAAGCTTTCCAACGAACGTTTTGTGAATAATGCCAAACCTGAAGTGGTGGCATTGGAACGAAAGAAGCAAGCAGATGCGATTGAAAAAATCAGAACGCTTGAAGAAAGCCTGAAAGCGTTGTGATCATACATGCATTACGGCTCAAATTTTTGAGATTGCGGGTACTGCCCCGTAATCTCGTGTAGCAACTTTTGAGATTCCGCATCAAGTGCGGAATGACTCTGTTTTTTATTCCCCTCCTTTGGAGGGGTGGCTGACGAAGGAAGACGGGGTGG
>JACFNA010000213.1:0-4523 GCA_019455085.1 Chitinophagaceae bacterium | reverse complement strand
GCCGACCCGCAATCTCATTTTGCAGCCTGATGAGATTCTGTGTCGCAGCACAGAATGACAGCGGGTACGATAATGAGATTCCGCATCAAGTGTGGAATGAGTCTGTTTTTTATTCCCCTCCTTTGGAGGGGTGGCTGACGAAGGAAGACGGGGTGGTCTTACCTTTGCTATTGCGGGCGCCGACCCGCAATCTCATTTTGCAGCCTGATGAGATTCTGTGTCGCAGCACAGAACGACAGTGGGTACGATAATGAAATTCCACATCAGGCGTGGAATAACTACTTCTACCTCCCAAACATTTTCTCAATATCCGGATATCCAAACTCGAGAAATACCGGCTTCCCACCAGGAGTAGTATTCATCACCCTACAGGCAAGAAGGTCATCCACAAGCGCATGAATTTCCTTGTCGGTCAATTTCGTGCCGGCCTTAATGCTTTGTTGACGCGCCATGGCGCGCATCAATTTTTCTCTTTCAGAATAATCTGGTGAAAGATTAAAATGTTTGAATTCCTCCAGCAATTCCTCAATAGCTTTTTTTTCATTTCCTTTCATCACATCGGCAGGTGTCCCATGTATTACATAGGAATTTGTTCCAAACGGCTCTATCATATAACCTAGCAGAAATAAATCATTCTGCAACTCAGCCAGTAGTGCACTATCAGCAGGCGACAATTCCAATACCTCAGGAAAAAGGCTCTTCTGCACTGCAATGGGGTTATCCTTTAGGGCAGACTCAATTCTTTCGTACAACACTCTTTCATGTGCATGTTGCTGATGAATAAGCCAGAAACCATTTTCAATTTCAACAAGGATATAGCTGTTCCCTACCTGTACCCAATCCTGATTAACAGGTTTACCTGATACAGTTAAAGGCTCCGGCTGAAACTCCGGCTGCACCTGGTAGGGATCTGCGGAAGCGCTTCTTTTCCCATAAAGCAAATCAAGGCTCTCCAGGTTACTCTTTGACTCAATGAAATGTGCCTGATTACCTTTTGTAAATGTCTGATACAACGCTCCGCTCATAGCAGATGCTTTCTGCTCTGTAGTGAAAGGACCGGAGATCGCTTCCTGTCGTTGCACATCGGCATCTAATTCAAAATCTAATGAAGGAGTGATGCTGAACTGCGCCAATGAATGACGGACAGCCGAGTTTACAAATGCATAGATGACTTTCTCATCTTCAAACTTGATTTCCTGCTTGGTAGGATGCACATTGATATCTAACCTTGACGGATCTATATCGATAAACAGCACATACATCGGGAAAGTATCCTTAGGAATCATCTCTGCAAAGGCATTCACCACGGCATGATTCAGATAGGCGCTCTTTATGAAACGGTTGTTGACAAAGAAATACTGATCGCCCCTGGTCTTCTTCGCTGTTTCAGGCTTGCCCACAAAACCGATGATATTAATATAATCTGTCTGTTCTTTGACACTCACTAACTTTGACTGATAATTCTTGCCCAGAATACTAATGATACGCTGCTTTAACGGCCCGCGGTCTAAATGAAATACTTCCTGCCCGTTGCTGGTGAGCGAAAAGAAGATATCAGGAAATGCCAGCGCTATCCTCGTGAATTCTTCTATGATATGTTTGAGTTCGCGTGAATCGCTCTTCAGAAAATTCCTCCTCGCCGGAACGGTAAAGAACAGGTTCTTCATGCTGATATTAGTACCTTCAGGACAAGCAACCGGTTTTTGCGTACGCACTACGCTGTTGTCAATTTCAATGTAAGTACCCACAGGCTCTCCCTGTTTACGGGTCTTCAGTTCTACCTGCGACACACCCGCAATACTTGCAAGCGCCTCACCTCTGAAACCCATTGTCTTGATATGAAACAGGTCGTCTATATTATTGATCTTGGAAGTGGCATGCCGTTCAAAGCACATGCGTGCATCTGTCTCACTCATCCCCTTGCCGTTGTCAATCACCTGGATCAGCGACTTACCGGCATCATTCACAATCAGCTTTATTTCTGTTGCACCCGCATCAATCGCATTCTCCATCAGTTCTTTCACAGCACTGGCCGGACGCTGGATTACCTCTCCGGCAGCAATCTGATTGGCGATGTTTTCGGGTAATAAATTGATGATATCAGGCACTGGAATTCTCTATTATTGGAAACAGCAAAGGTAATTGATTTCGGAGTGAAGATGGCCCTGCCTGATACATCTGCGGTTCAATATTTCCTGTAGCAGGCTTACTCAAAATAAGGGCAACCGCTATATCAAAAGGCAGCGTAGGTATTATTTTTCTCCAATCAAATAATACACACAGGTAGTTACAAAATTTCTCAGATAGGGGATTTTGGTAACAGGACTCCATTGTCTTCGTGGTTTCAGATTGAATTTGAATTCATATATCGGATTGATGAGGTAGTGTTGCTTCAGTACCACCTGCCAGCCCGTGTCTCTCACAATTCGCTCAAACCGCTCTATACTTATCCCTGTTTCCTTTATCTCAGCCAGTCCTTCTGTATTGATAGCAGTCTCCCCAAAAATCCGTAGCATCCTTCTATACATCTTCATTGGAAACAGATGTATCCAGGGAAGTTTGGAAAGTTTCTTTGCTCCCATCTGCTGATGGCCGCCATAAGGCATCTGCCAAGGCGGGAATCCGAAATAAATCATGCCGCCGGGCAACAGAAATTCATGCAGCCAACTGATAAGTTTTCGCTGATCGTGAATGTGTTCAATCACATCCTTCATCACTATCAGGTCAAATTTCCCATCCAGATCGGCTGCTGAGACCTTGTAAATATCACACGCGATGTATTTCAGTCTGCCCGCACTAATGTCCTCAGCCAGATATTTTTCAGCATTCTCTACCCTCTCCACATCCATCTCTACCGCTACGCCGATACAGCCTTTATTGACAAATGCTTTCAACACTCCACCCTCTCCTGCCCCGATTTCCATCACCCTTGTTCCGTGAGTCAGTTTCTTCACCTGTTCAATAAACGGGATTACATACTTTTCAGCATTCTGCGTCTGCATCTGAAAGTAGCCGTATCTGTCTTTATGAAATTCTAACATGCTGTTCTAATCGCTGCAAAATAAAACAATTCAAACGGTTAGTTCACAGACTATAATAATTGTCCTCCCAAATTTTTACATCTCCTCCTGTTCTATAAAAGTCTGTTTAACAAAATCTTATCGCTGAAAAACTGATTTATTTTCGTATAACTAATACTTTCGTTGTTAATTTACAGCCCTACCATTAAACTTTTATCAGAAAGGTGCCCACACATAAACCCAAAAACAGGTTCTTTATGGCAAAATCAATCATACTATGGTTTCTACTATTCAGCTCGTTTACTACTGTAGCACAGAGCACTTTCAAAGGAACCGTTGCCGATAAAGAAGAAACTAAGCCTGTAACCAATGCTATCGTATCGCTCATCAGGCAGAGCGACTCTATCTTGGTAAAATTCACCCGTACTGATGCATCAGGCGGATTCGCTATGGAAAATGTAAAGGAGGGCGATTATATCCTGATGACTTCTCACCCAAGCTTTGGCGACCTGCTGCAGGACATTACGCTGAAAAGCGGAGAAAACAATTTGGATATTCAGTTGATTCCCAAGTCTAAACTGATGGAGGAAATCATCATCCGCTCTGCTTCGCGCACAAGAATCAAAGGTGATACGACCATCTTTATGGCTGATAGTTTTCTCGTGAGTGCCAATGCTAATGTAGAAGAGCTTTTAAAAAAGTTGCCCGGGTTGCAGGTTGATAAGGATGGGAAGATTACAGCTATGGGGCAGACGGTAGAGAAAGTGCTGGTCGACGGAGAAGAATTCTTTGGAGATGATCCCGGTATGGCGGTAAAGAACCTGAGAGCCGATGCAGTAAAGGAAGTGCAGGTTTTTGACAAGAAGAGTGAGCAGGCTGAATTCACCGGAATAGATGACGGTCAAACGAAGAAGACAATCAACCTTAAACTGAAGGAAGACGCTAAACGCGGTTACTTCGGAAAGGCCGATATAGCAGCAGGTCCTAAGAAAGATGTCTCTACCCGGTACAACAGCAATCTTATGGCCAGTTCTTTTAAGGATCAGCGAAAATTATCTGCATTCCTTCTGAATGGTAATACCGGTCAGGATGGATTGAACTGGCAGGATCAGCAGCAGTTCGGCGGGTTGGATGCCAACGTACAGGTAATGGACGGTGGCGGCATTGCTGTTTTCGGAAGCAGAGGTGATGATAATGAACCCTATGTGGATACACGCAATGGCTTCATCACGAATAACAATGCCGGTTTACAGTACTATAATAAATGGGCCAATAAATACAGCTTCAACTTCACACCACGGTATAACAATCAGCAATACACGAATAATACCCGGTCTTACACCCAGACTCAGGTTGGAGATTCAGTAATAAATAAAAATTCGCTGACATCTAATGCTGTCAATCGTTACAACTTCCAGATAAAAGGAAAATGGGATTTACAGTTAGATTCCGGAAATACCCTAAAAATCAATTTTGGCACAGCATTCTATAACTCCGAAGGTG
>JACFNA010000212.1 GCA_019455085.1 Chitinophagaceae bacterium | reverse complement strand
CTTCCTTTCAGGAACGCGGTTAATAAATCCGATGAGGATACTCACTGCCAGGAAAAGTGCTGTCATTTCTACCAGCCACCAGTCGAGGAAAACCACACCACCAATCAATGCCAGAAATGTGAAAAGAAAAATCAACAGTAGCAGTCGGTCGCGTTTTGACAGGCTTACCGGCCCACCCGAGAGTTCTTCATATTGAGGAGTGTCTTCATTTGATTTAGCATAACTGAATGATGGGTTCTTCTTTACCTTTTTAGCGTACCAGATAAAGTACCCAATAGCAATGCCGGTGGTGATTACAAACATGATGATCCTGCCGGTAAGCCCGTCAGTCCATGCGATCCCTGCCGCATCTGATGCTGTAATAGTAGAGAAAGGATTTGTAAATGAAGCCAGGGTGCCCAGATGTGTACCTCCGAATAGTACAGCTATTGGAAGTAGCAGATCGAATCCTGCACCAAGAAACAGCGGTACGATAATGGGGTAAAACGCCAGTGCTTCCTCTGCCATACCGAAGGAAGCGCCCCCAAATGAAAATAAGAAAGTCAGAATGATGATTAACCATGTCTCTCTGCCTTTCATGCGCCTGCTTAATGTCTGCAATCCACGGGTCATAGCTCCCGTTTCATGAAAAACATTGATGAAAGCGCCGATGATGAGCACAAATAGAATAATGTCTATCGCATCGGTAATGCCCTTAACAGGCGCCTGGATAATCTCTGCCAAACCCTGTTTATTACTTTCAATTTTGTGAAAAGTGCCAGGGACTGCAATTGCTTTCTTTATGTTTCCGTTTTGAAAAGATGCAAGAGGGATGGAGACGTGTAAACTGTCTAGTACAGCCTGAGATGCATCGAGGGTCTGTGTGCCATGATCAGTGGTAAACTCAAATTGTCCGTTAGAAAACTTTAGAGTGTCAAACCTGCCGGCAGGTATCAGCCATGTAATACCCGCTCCAATGATTATGATTATCATCAATATGGAGAGCGGTGATAATAGTTTCCGATTTTTTAACATGGCGCTGAATTTAGGAGATGCAAAATAACTGTTTCATTCAAATTAAACAGGTTCACTTACCACGGTGTCAAAAGTGGCTTTTTTACTCTTTTTTGATTGCTGAAATTAACCTCTTTTGTAATACCATCGCTATTGTGTGAAAACCGATTTGGTTATTAACTTTATTAAGCGACCTTTGATACACTTTAAAATCAGGAGTACGAAATGAGAAGGATTTTTGTTCTTACAAGTATTGCAGTTACACTTGTTTTTTTGCCTTTGTCTTTGTGGGTTTGGAGTGGTTTTTGGTTTTTCCTTGCATTCTGCTGGATTTTCATCATTATGGGAATTACAGATATGGTGCAGAAAAGACATTCGATCTGGCGCAACTTCCCTGTATTGGGTAGATTGCGTTGGTTGATGGAGGCTCTTCGTCCTAAACTGTATCAGTATTTTGTGGAAAGTGATACAGATGGCAGGCCGATTAACAGAATCGATAGGAGTACCATTTATCAGAGAGCAAAGAAGGAATTGGATACAATGCCCTTCGGTACCCAGTTTAATGTGTATGAGGAGGGGTATGAGTGGATGACTCATAGCATTGCACCCAAAGATTTTCACAGGCTGAACCATAATCCCCGTGTTGTAGTAGGGAATAAAGATTGTAAACAACCCTATTCCTGCAGTGTATTGAACATTAGTGCCATGAGTTTTGGGGCACTGAGCAAGGCGGCAGTCCAGGCTCTGAATGGAGGAGCTAAGATTGGCGGGTTTGCCCATAATACAGGAGAGGGAGGGATAAGCCCCTACCATCTGGCTGAGCAGGGTGACCTGATCTGGCAGATAGGGACAGGCTATTTTGGAGCAAGAGATGACAATGGAAACTTCAGTGTAGAGAAATTTGCCAAAAATGCACAACGGCCTGAAGTGAAGATGATTGAAATTAAGATTTCACAAGGGGCAAAGCCCGGCCACGGTGGCATACTGCCCGCAGCTAAGAATACGCCTGAGATAGCTGAAATCAGACATGTGAAGCCTTATGTAACAATTTATTCCCCGCCATATCATTCTGCTTTTTCCACTCCCAGAGAGTTAGTTGCATTTATAAAGACGGTGAGAGATGCTTCAGGTGGTAAACCTGTCGGTTTCAAACTTTGTGTAGGTCATAAGAGTGAATTCATTGGTATTTGTAAGGCAATGGTTGAGATGGATATCTATCCCGATTTTATCAATGTGGATGGAGGCGAAGGTGGTACCGGTGCGGCTCCGCAGGAGTTTAGCAATTATGTCGGGGCGCCGTTTATGGACGGACTGGCTTTTGTAGAGAATATGTTGCGCGGATTCAATATTCGCCATCATATTAAGCTCTTTACTTCCGGCAAAATATTGAGTGGCTTTCATATCATTCGTGCAATTGCACTCGGTGCTGATGTATGCATGAGTGCGCGTGCGATGATGATGGCATTGGGCTGTGTGCAGGCACTACTTTGCAATAAAAACACCTGTCCTACAGGGATTACCACTCAGGATCCTCAGTTGGTAGCCGGACTTGTAGTCTCTGATAAGAAGGTGAGGGTGGCGAATTACCATCAGGAGACTGTTAATTCCTTTGTGGAATTGTTGGGGGCAGCAGGAATCGAAAACCCAAGAGATTTGACCAGAAGCCATATCTACCGCAGAGTATTTATGAATGAAGTGAGAACGCTTGAAGATATCTACCCTACACTGGAATTGGGATGTATGCTGAATGGTAATATTCCTGCAAAGTACAAAGATGACTTTGCCAAAGCTCATGTGGACAGATGGTAGGCGATCTTTAGCCTGTTTGTTTTGCCGGAAAACAGGCCGGTTTATGCAAGGCTGAAATTGCAGTCCTCCTTTGTATTTGGATAACAAAAAGGATGTTTTTTCGTTTTTAATGCAATACAGCACTTATGGAAGTATCCGGAGTAAGGCGAAAGGTGTAAACAATACCCATACTGTCTTGTTTCTGATTTTCATATTTTGTGTTAGATTTATGTATAAATAATCTATACCCCCGGTTATGTTAAGACCAGTTTTAGCCATTTGCTTCCTGTTTTTCCTGTTTTCATGTGAAAAAAAAATCGAGACTTTCGAAACGGAAAAGGTATCTGACTATTTCCCGCTTGAAGTGGGCAAATACATTGAGTATCAATTAGATAGCACTCTTTTTATAGATTTTGGAAAAGTGCAGACCGTGGTTTCTTATCAAATAAAGGATGTCGTTGATGCAAAAATCGTGGATAACCAGGGCAGGCCTTCGTTCAGAGTCTTGAGGTATATAAGGAAAAATGCATCTGAAAACTGGCTTCCATCTATTGCCTATATGGTAACTGATGCAGACAACCGGCTTGAAGTCGTTGAAAATGAAATCCGTTTTATTAAATTAATAAACCCCGTAAGGCAGGATGTCTCCTGGAAGGGCAATAAGTTTATTGATACTTACTCTACGGATATGGGTTTGATGTATATGGACGATTGGGACTACATCTATGATAGTGTAGGGGTACCTCTCACCATTAACGGGCTTTCGTTTGATAATACGGTTAAAGTTTTCGAAAGGGATGAATTTTTGGGTAGGGATCCTTCGATTCCCGAAACTCAGTATGCAGAGAAGAACTTTGCTTTTGAGAAGTATGCCAAAGGCATAGGATTGATATATCGTGAATTTCTTCATTGGGAGTATCAGGGAGCCCAGCCCGGCAGAGATGCTTATTATGAAGGTTATGGAGTGAAGCTGACAATTACCGGACATAACTAGCAGGTACCCTTATGCGAAATCTTATTCTTCTGATATTCGTTGCTTTCATCATTCCGTGGACAAGCACCGCCCAGACTCCTCAATATCTGATAAAGCTCAGAGATAAGAATGGCACTCCCTATTCGGTTAGTAAGCCCGGAGAGTTTTTGTCGCCTCGCTCGATTGAGAGAAGAGCCCGACAACAAATTCCTGTGGTTGAAAATGATCTTCCGGTAAATCCTGCTTATCTTGATAGTATTCGCTCAGTAGAAAATGTTACTATCCGAAATGTAAGTAAATGGCTGAATCAGGTTTGTATCGAAACGAATGATGCTACAGCACTAGATAAGATAAGCGCTTTCACTTTTGTGTTAACCTCCCGGCAGGTGAGGCGGCAGGCGCTGTTGCTCCCTGAGTTGAAAAACAAACTGGAGACAGACCTGAAAGAATCAGCAGGGATGCGTGGAGGGAGAGGTGTTAATGGGCTGGACTATGGTGTATCGTCAGGACAAATAACCATTCATAAAGGAAACTTCCTTCATGATAAAGGATATCGTGGACAGGGCGTCTTAATTTCAGTAATTGATGCAGGCTTCACTGCTTATAAATCATTGCCTGCATTTGATAGCGTCAGGAATCAGGGTAGAATTATCGATACCTATGATTTTGTAGCAAATAAGACTGAAGTGAATGATGCACACAGTCATGGAATGTATTGTTTCAGTATTATAGTCGCTAATGTACCGGGGCAAATGATAGGTTCAGCGCCGAATGCATCCTTCTTGCTATACCGCTCTGAAGATGGAATTTATGAGTCGCCCGCCGAGGAGCAAAACTGGGTGGTTGCAGCTGAAAGGAGTGATAGTGCCGGTGCAGATATTATTACTACTTCATTAGGATACACCACTTTTGATAACCCTGTATTTAACCATACGTATGCGGATATGGATGGGAAGACCACCATCATGGCAAAGGGAGCAGCCATTGCCGCAACAAAAGGAATGATACTTTTGAACGCTGCGGGCAACGATGGCAACAAACCCTGGCATTACATAGGTACACCGGCTGATGCGATTGGTACGCTTTCAGTGGGCGCTGTGGATATCAATGGAAATCCGGGTGTCTTCAGCAGCAATGGGCCGTCAGCAGATGGCAGACAAAAGCCTGAGGTGTCTTCAGTGGGTGTAGCCACTTTTGTACAAGGGCCTGGTGGGACTTTTGTATCAGGAAACGGAACTTCTTTTGCTACACCGAACCTGGCAGGGCTTGTAGCATGTCTCTGGCAGGCATTTCCTGAA
>JACFNA010000211.1 GCA_019455085.1 Chitinophagaceae bacterium | reverse complement strand
GGTCGGCTCCCGCAATGACGCGCCGTTTTTTTATGATGGTGTACACTAAAAGGGACGACATCCTGTGCCTGACACGGAATCTCATCATCATACCCACTGTCATCCCGTGCTTGACACGGGATCTCATAAGGCTGCCACATGAGATTGCGGGTCGGCGTCCGCAATGACAAAGGATAAGGAGGTCATTCTGTGCTTGACACAGAATCTCATCAGGCCGCAAAATGAGCATGCAAATCAAGTTCGCAATACCATAGTGAAACGGCGCTCCCTTTTATCATTCATGTAAAAGACAATCCCGGGTTTGTTCTCTCCAATAAACTATATTCTTGCGCTGACGATTGTCGGACTCCTGTCCAAACGAAAGTCGCGAAAGAGAATTTGCTTTGGCCTTGCCCTCGCAGGATTTCTGATATTCAGTAGCCCTGCACTCTTTAACGCCTATTCACGATGGTATCAGCCGCGACCTGTAACGTTGCCGGCTAATAGCCACTACAGCTTCGGCATCGTAGCCGGCGGATTCGGAAGCGTGGATGCGGAAGGCGACGGATATTTCAACTCCGCAGCAGACAGGTTCCTACAGGCAGTGAGGCTTTATAAAACGGGTGTGATTGACCATATCCTGATCAGCGGCGGCAACTCCCGCGATAATGATAAGCAATTCAGAGAAGGGGGGTGGGCGCGGCAACAGATGATCCAGTTTGGTGTCCCAGACAGTGTCATCTTTGTGGAAGACCGGTCGGCCGGTACCAGGGAAAACGCCATCAACTCCAAAAAGATTCTGGATTCACTTAATGCACAAGGCCCTTTCATATTGATATCTTCCGCCTTTCATGTTCCAAGAGCCACGAAACACTTTGAGCAGACAGGTATGACAATAATCGCATATCCCTGTAATTACACAGAAGGACGTGGGCCATTTAAGCTTTCAGATTTGATTCCCTCATTCAACACGCTACTTTCCTGGCCGCGCTATGTGAAAGAAGGGTTGGGGAGGTTGGTTTGAGGATTTTTGAGGGGGGGCCGGGTTCCGGGTTTCTGGTTTCAGGTTTCTGGTTCCGGGTTTTTGGTTACGGGTTTCTGGTTTCAGATTTCGGGTTGAAGAGAATTTTATGAAAATAAATTCCTTTACTGATTTGGAGATTTGGCAATTGGCAAGAATACAATGCGCGGATGTTTTCAAACTGATCAGCAAGCCAGATTTTTCAAAAGATTGGGGCCTGGTAAATCAAATAAACAGATCATCCGGTTCTGTAATGGATAATATTGCAGAAGGTTTTGGCAGAACAGGGAACCAGGAATTCATTAACTTCCTCCTTATTTCAAACGGATCAAATGCTGAAGTGCAATCCCAACTTTACCGTGCATTTGACCGTAAGTATTTGAATGAAGACGAACTAAAAGATTTGATTGAAAAATCTGAGATAATTCATAGAAAAATTATGGCATTTATAAAATATTTGAAACAAAGCGGTATAAAAGGTTACCGGTACAAAAAAGATTAACCGAATCCCCAAAAACTAAAACCTGAAACCCCAAACCTGAAACCCTAAACCCCAAACCCTCAACTCTCAACCCTCAACCTGAAACTTGTAACTTGAAACCTGAAACTGTAATAAAAGTAGAAAACCTAAGTAAACAATACCGCCTCGGCAACGTAGGACTCGGCAGCCTCGGCGCTGACGTCAACCGCTGGTGGCATACCCGCATCTTAGGCAATGAAGATCCGTATCTCAAAATCGGGGAGGAGAATGATCGCGAAGTAGCAGGCACGTCCGGATATGTATGGGCGTTGCAGGACATCAATTTTGATGTACAGCAGGGCGAGGTACTCGGCATTATCGGCCGCAACGGCGCCGGCAAAAGTACACTGCTCAAAATCCTCAGCCGCACTACAGGGCCTACCACCGGCAGCATCAAGATCAAAGGCCGTGTAGCCAGCCTGTTGGAAGTAGGTACCGGCTTTCATCCTGAACTCACCGGGCGTGAAAACATCTTTCTCAATGGCGCTATCCTCGGCATGACGAAGCAGGAAATCCGCAGCAAGTTTGACGAGATTGTCGCCTTTGCCGGTGTGGAGCGCTATGTGGATACGCCTGTGAAGCGTTACAGTTCGGGTATGTATGTGCGCTTAGCCTTTGCGGTGGCAGCCCACTTAGACCCGGAGATTCTGATTGTGGATGAGGTGCTGGCCGTCGGTGATGTGGAGTTTCAGAAAAAAGCCATCGGCAAGATGAAGGAAGTCAGCGAAGGGCAGGGCAGGACGGTGTTGTTTGTGAGTCATAATATGGAAGCTATTTCTAAGCTTACAAAGAATTCATTACTATTGGATAAAGGAAGGATTATTTTTAATGGAAAGACACCTGATGTAGTTAGAGAATATTTTAATACAGAGAAAGACAGTTCACTTACATATGAGAATACAGAAGGAAAGGATATTCCATATATTAAGAAAGTAGAACTTGAAACCTCTTTACCAAATAATGTTCATTTATGTGGTGAAGAAATGAAAGTTAATATTGACATCTGTACTCCTTATCCTATTAATGGTGCTTGTTTTTCTTTTCAGATAGTAGATTCAAGAGAAAGAAGTTTTACACATTGCTGGATATTTGATTCTGACAGACCTTTTTGCAGAGATAAGGGGACTTATAGGCTGAGCTGCTGTTTCCCTGCACTTAAATTATATATGGGTAACTATTATTTAAGATGTCACTTTAGTGAACCTCCCGGAGGTGCTGTTTTTGAAAGATTGGAAAATATTTGTCCCTTCCAGGTTGTAATGTATGAAGCAGAAAGAACTCATTTTAAGTGGCAGCCGGATACATGTGCATATTTAGAAGATTCATTCTGGGATATCAAAAAAATTAATTAAGCAATGGGCATAAAAAGTCGTATTAAAAGTTTACTTTCTCAGAAGGACGTTATTTATGTTCCTCAGGCAGAAGATCCATTTAAAAATGTCTGGCGAGATGTTAGTGAAAACGAGATTAATTTAATTAATTCGGTCAAGGAATTTACAATGACCAGTGTAGAAAGAATGGTTTCTCTAATGAGAAGTATTGAATACATCGTTAATAATAGTTTACAAGGTGATATTGTAGAGTGTGGAGTATGGAAAGGGGGAAGTATGATGCTGGTGGCTAAAAAATTATTGGAGTTAAAGTCAACTGAAAAAAGACTTTTTTTGTTTGATACGTTTGAAGGTATGAGTGAGCCAAGTGATATTGATGTCGCATGGGATAGGAGTTCAGCGAAGGATCAGTTTATAGCTTACAAAAATGATGATAGTGGAAAATCAAATTGGTGCTTTTCAAATTTGGATGAAGTAAAAAATAATATGGACATTAGTGGTTATCCAAAAGAAAGGATATTTTTTATTCCTGGTCCAGTTGAAAAAACATTACCGTGTGAAGAGGTTGAAAAGATATCCTTGTTAAGATTAGATACTGATTGGTATGAATCCACAAAACATGAACTTGAACATCTTTATGATAAACTAGTTGTGGGAGGCATTTTAATAATTGATGATTACGGTCATTGGCGGGGGGCGAAAAAAGCTGTTGATGAATTTATCAAAGGAAGAAATCTTAAATTATTTCTAAATAGAATTGATTACACAGGTAGATTAGCGGTAAAAATAAATTGATGAAAATATTTTTCTTATAAATTTTAATAATGGAAAAGTCAAAAGATGAAATCAAGAAGTTTTATGATGAAGCTACCATCAGAAAACTTTCCGGATTTATATATGGTAATAATCGTGTAGAATACGCATGGCAAACGTTGAACTCTCTTTTTGGACAAAATAAATTTAATAATATTTTAGAGATAGGGAGCGGAATCGGAGAAATTTGTCATCGCATAAAGACAAAATTTTCAAATGCAAGAGTTACTGGATTTGACATAAGCGTTGAGTCAATTGAAATATCTGAAAAATTGTTTGGTGGACCATTATTAACTTTTAAAAGAGCTGATTCAATTTCGGAACTTGAATTAGAGGATCAATCCAAATTTGATCTAATATTTTTAATGGATGTCTTTGAGCATATCCCGCTGGATGAACGGAAACCTTTGAGTGACTTTATTAGAAAACATATTTCAGAGAAAGGATTTTTATTTTTTAGTTGTCCGACCCCTCAGCACCTTTCTTATCTGAAAAGAAATATTCCGTCAGAGATTCAACCAGTTGATGAAGATATTACTCTTGACGTGTTAATTCAATTTTCAAAAGATTGTAACCTAAGGCTGGTTTATTACAAAGAAATTAGTGTTTGGCGTGCTGGCGATTATCTACATGTAGTTTTTTCCAATCAATTCAATATGCAGCCTTTTTCTGATTATCATAGGAATTTTCAGAAATCCATTGGTTTGAAAAGAGAACTTTTGAGACGATTGGGATTTGGCAGCCCAAAAAGAATGGCAAAAGTAGAAAATGAAAAAATTGAAGAGAAGAAACAATTATTGAGAGAAAAACTTGGAGAGGATATTTTTAGGAAAGTTGAAAATTTTAAATAGTTATGAGGTTTGACAACTTTGTTGAGATAAATTATACTTTGGAAAACCTTGACAGATATTACGTCAGAAGTTCTATTTTTAAATCTATAAATCTCCAACTACCAATCCTCAAAGGAAATCTTTTAGACATCGGCTGCGGCAAAATGCCTTACAAAGATTACATCCTGAAAAACTCTGCTGTTACAAAATACACCGGGCTTGATATTGAAACTGCACTGGTTTATGATGAATCGGTTAAACCCGATTTTACTTGGGATGGTATCACCATGCCTTTTGAAAATGGTAGTTTTGAAACTGCTTTTGGAACTGAGGTGCTTGAACACTGTCCCAGGCCTGAGATAATATTAAAAGAGGTTTACAGGGTATTAAAACCAGGAGGGTGTTTCTTTTTTACTGTTCCCTTTTTATGGAACCTCCATGAAGTGCCTCACGATGAATTTCGTTATACCCCTTTTGCACTTGAAAGAATTTTAAAGGAATGTCAATTCAGAAATATTGACATTAAAGCTACGGGTGGCTGGCACGCTTCCATGGCACAGATGCTGGGCTTGTGGGTAAGGCGAGCGCCAATGACG
>JACFNA010000210.1 GCA_019455085.1 Chitinophagaceae bacterium | reverse complement strand
AACACTCCTATTCCTTTTCATAGCTTATTTCATTTCAGGATGTGCAATCCTGAAGGGAAGGGAGAAATTGGGATGTCCGACTAATGGTAAGAATATAGGAGCAGAGAAGATAGCATCTGGTGATCCGGCAGCCATTAAGGCAGCAAAGAAAGCCAAAAAGTTTAAAAATTAATTCATTTCCATATAACCCTTAATCTCTACCCTTATGTGCTACCATCTCAAAACAAGCTACGGAACTACTGAAGCAGTGATCGATGACAATTGCGGGATTTCTAAATTTTACATGATAGCTGATGTACTCTCAGATGAATTGAAAGTGAAATTTATAAACCAAATTGATGATGCAGATGCACTTTGCTGGGACTTTAAATACAAGAAGCACTATCTGACGCTTCAGTATAGCATCTTCAACGGAGTATCAATCATCCCCCATCCGGTGGTAAAGGACGTGCAGACTTCTGATAAAATCGTAAGGGAAATTTCAGGTTTATTGGTAAAAAAAGCCTTTTAATTAGAACTCTCTATTTCAATCACTCTTATCTCCACACCTACTTCCTCTCTTCATTCATGGTACTTAGAATGGTCAGATAGCTCACATATCTGTCTGCATTGATTTTGCCTTCGGCCACAGCTTTCTTTACCGCGCAGCCGGGCTCTTCGGTATGCATACAATTATTGAAGCGGCACTCACCAATCAGAGGTTTCATCTCTACAAAATAATGCGATAGCTCTACCGGCTCAATTTCCTTCAAGGCAAACTCCCTTATCCCGGGTGTGTCTATAACAGCACCCCCAAAAGGCAGATCATACATTTCTGCAAACGTGGTGGTATGTACACCTTTTCCACTCCAGCCGCTCACTTCACCTGTCTTAATTTCCTGCCCTTCGAGAAACAAATTAATCATTGATGATTTCCCCACCCCTGAATGGCCACTTATCAGCGTGACTTTATTCCTTAAAACTCCTCTGATTTGTTCGATTCCGAACCGATGTTGAACACTTACCTTGATAGTGGGGTATCCAATTTTTTCATACACCTCTTTGATCTCTTTAAAAAGGTCACTCTCTTTTATTCTAAACAAATCGGACTTGTTGAAGACCAAAATTGCAGGTACATGAAAGGCCTCGCTGGCCGCAAGAAACCTGTCAATGAAGCCCCTGCTTGTATGTGGATCCTTTAGTGAGCAGATCAGCAGGCTCTGATCCAGATTGGCTGCTATAATATGTTGCAGATTACGATTCTGTGGCGACTGACGTATAATATAATTTCTCCGCTCCACAATGTCAGTAATCATTACAGCGCCTGTTTCATCTGTCTCTAAAACTACTATATCACCTACTGCCACCGGATTTGTAGATGTAATACCATCCGTCTTTAATCTTCCGCGAATACGGGCATCAAGGAATTCTCCCTTTTCAGTACGAACCCGGTACCAACTACCGGTAGATTTATATACGGTTGCTTTCAAAAAAAAATTTGTTTATGCTGCAAGTTTAGGGAAACTTCTTAAATACGAAGTATCGAAGCAGTGCTTCAATAATGAGAAGTGCAATCGCCAACATTACCAAAGGATAAAATTTTTCAGAATATCTGTGAAACGTTGTAACCTGCATCTTCGACTTTTCCATCTTGTCGATATCTGAATAAATCATTCCCAGGCTCCGGTTATCAGTCGCCCTAAAGTATTTGCCACCGGTTTCATCTGCAATATTCTTTAGCATTTTCTCGTCTATGGTAACTTTCGCCTGCTGCGTGCCTGCGCCTTCCCTGGACTCAAGGGTTGCCGCACCAGCCTGATCTGTGCCCACACCAATAGTATAAACTTTCACATGAAATGCTTTTGCAATTTCTTTCGCTGTAGAAGGGTCAATCAAACCCGAATTATTCACACCATCTGTCAACAGGATCACCACCTTACTCTTTGCTTTCGAATTCCTCAACCTGTCCACACTCGTGGCTAACCCACTTCCGATGGAGGTGCCATCCTCAAGCAACCCGTTTCTAATTTGTTCAATCTGAGAAATGAGGACATAATGATCGGTAGTAAGGGGGCACTGAGTGAAACTCTCTCCTGCAAAAATCACCACGCCTATTTTATCATCTGGCCTATGGTTTACAAAGTCAATGGCTACCTTCTTGGCAGCTTCCATCCTATTGGGGTTAAAATCCTCAGCAGTCATACTTCCGCTCACATCGATACACAGGATTATATCTATTCCTTCTCCTTCCCGATAAGTTTCACTGTATCGTACCTGAGGCCTTGCAAGTGCTAATATCATTGCCGAAAGTGCCAGCAACCGCAGCCAAAAAGGAATATTCTGTAATATATTGGTGAAGGTACCCGACCGCTCAAGTGCCTTCACGCTGCTGACACGCATAGCGGCTTCTTTTCTGTTCTTGCGGTAGTAATGTGAAAAGATCAGAACCGGAAAAACCAGAAACAGCAGAAAGAACCAGGGCTGCCCAAAGGTGATATTGTGCAGAAAATCATAAATCATCTTTTTCCTCCTTTTTCAGGGCATTCAGCGTTTCTAACATCTGCCTGATAATCGTCATGCTTTCCTCACACTCTTCCACTCCCACACCCAGCTTGGCAAACTTTATAGCATCCGCCATCCGGATGCAGGATGCAAACCTCGAGAATAAATCCTTTTCAGGAATCTCCCCGTGCATCTCAGCAATCAGTTCTTCTCCTGTAAGATGCATCTTTGATTGATCTGAAGTGCGGGTAAGGTAACGTTTAAAGATATCTGTTAGCTTCAAAAAGAACACCTTTGTTTTGCCCTTTGCAGGAAGCTCTTCTTTCTTTAACTCATCTAACATGGATACCGCTTCTTCATAGGGAGGCGTCAATGTAATGGGGGCTTTCTCCTCTTGTTTTTTTCTCTTCTTCAGCCACAGAATTAGAAATAACACGATTAGCAAGACCACAAGCCCAAGTACGGGCCAGAACCACCATTGGTTCCTGTAATCTACATTGATTATAGGCTTTATATCATGAAAGGGCAACACATTATCATCAGGAGCATAACCCACATCGATAGCAATACTGTCAGTCAGCATCACATAACTGGAGTCCGTCTTATAATTTGTAAGACTCAGTGCCAGTGGGGCAATCACCTGCCTGCCCGAATCAAAACTAGTCAAAAGAAGAGTCTGGCTAAAACCTAATATACCGTTTGCGTAGGTTGAATCAATCTTATTACGGGCCGCCACCACAAAACTGCCAAAATTTTCAGGCACCTCGAACCACTTTAGCCTGTACGTATTATCAGGCATGTGCAATGTCACCTTGTAGGTAATCTGTTGGCCAATAACAATCTTTGTCCTATCAACTGACGTGGAAACAGTAGGGACTTGTGCTGTCATACGCACCGGAAGGGTAAGAACAACCGCCAGCCATAAGATATTAAAACACCTCTTCAATTCCTGTTTACCGTTTGATTTTTCTTCTTTTAAAAAACTGCTTCAATACTTTTACATAATCTTCATTTGTCTGAAGATGGAGCAACTCTGCACCTGCTTTGGTAAAAATACTTTTACATTCAGCACTCCTCTTAAGGAAGTCCTGATGATAGCGATGCCTGACCATCGCATTGGAAGTGTCAGTCCAGACGGACTTTCCCGATTCAGCCTCTTCCACCTTCACCATCCCGATATTTGGCAACACACTATCCATCTTATCATAAACTCTGAGTCCGATTATCTCATGTCGCTGGCCCAAAACTCTAAGCCTGTGTTCATAATCACCATCAAGGAAATCACTCAGAATAAACGCTATACTTTTTTGTCTGGTGTTTTTGCTGAAGCATTCAAGCGCCTCCCCTATATCTGTCTGTTTTCGTTTAGGTATTGCCGTTAACAACTCTCTGACTATGTAAAATGCGTGCTCTCTTCCACCCTTCGGAGGGATAAATTTTTCCATTTTATCACTAAAAAAGATGACACCAACTTTATCATTATTATTTATAGCGCTAAAGGTGAGGACAGCGGCAACTTCTATGATCAGATCGCGCTTTAATCTATTTACCGTACCAAAGAAAGTACTCTCTGAAATGTCGACCATAATCATTACTGTCAACTCCCGCTCCTCCTCAAATACCTTGGAAAAAGGATGGGCATACCTTGCACTGACATTCCAATCGATAAACCGCACATCATCACCGGGATAGTATTCCCTCACCTCACGAAACCTCATTCCCTTACCTCTGAAAGCGGCATGATACTCACCTGCAAAAAGATGTGTACTAATCTTTTTGCTCACGATCTCCAGTTCCTTTACCTTTTTCGCGATTTCTTCCGGTGTCAACATAAGAACAGTTAAATATCAGGGCACATTGATAGCTTTTACAATCTCTGTCACCACACTTTCGCTACTCATATTCTCAGCTTCTGCCTCATAGGTAAGGCCAATCCTGTGGCGTAGTACATCATGACAAATGTTTCTAACATCCTCCGGAATCACATAACCCCTCTTATTCAGAAATGCATAAGCCTTGGCAGCCAGAGCAAGATTGATACTTGCCCTTGGAGATCCGCCAAAAGCTATCAGCGGCTTGAGTTGCTGCAAATTGTATTGCTCGGGATAGCGTGATGCAAACACGATGTCTATGATATATTGCTCTACCTTTTCATCCAGGTAAACCTGCCTTACAAGGTTTCGGGCATTCAGAATCTCACCAGTACTGGCCACCTGATTTATTTTAAATCCCTCAAAATTTGAAACATTTTGCCGGATAATAGTCTGCTCTTCAGTTTTCGAAGGATAGTCTATAATCACCTTTAGCATGAAGCGATCTACCTGGGCTTCCGGCAGGGGATAGGTTCCTTCCTGATCTATCGGGTTTTGGGTGGCAAGCACCAGAAAAGGTTCTTCCAAAGGGTAAGTGGAGTTGCCAATAGTCACCTGTCGCTCCTGCATTGCCTCAAGCAAGGCACTTTGCACTTTGGCAGGAGCACGGTTAATCTCATCTGCCAGAATAAAGTTTGCAAAGATGGGCCCCTTGCGTACCACAAATTCATTCTTTTGCTGATTATAAACCATGGTACCCACCACATCTGCCGGTAGCAAATCAGGAGTGAACTGAATCCGGCTGAAACTGGCATTAATTGCCGAAGCCAG
>JACFNA010000209.1:294-5129 GCA_019455085.1 Chitinophagaceae bacterium | reverse complement strand
CAAAACCATAACATATCAGATGTGATCGTGGATCTCAGATATAACAGAGGAGGTTCCACTAACACTGCCGAATATCTTTCTACATTACTTGCGCCTTCTTCTGTGGCAGGCAAAGAAATGTATCATTACAAATACAATGACAAGCTAACAGCCATTGCAAGTCAGGCCGGATTACCTGATGTGGTCAGGTTCCAGACCGGTGGCAGCCTGAATCTTCAAAATGTATTCTTTGTGGTGAACAGTAATTCTGCCTCTGCAAGTGAATTGGTAATTAATAACCTGAAACCATATACGAATGTGCAAATTGTCGGAGATACTACTTATGGAAAACCTGTCGGATTTTTCGGGCTTACCATTTCAATTTTTAAGAATGGAACAGAAAAATTTCTGGCAGATCTGTATGCTATAAATTTCGAGACCTTGAACTCGTCTAATCAGGGAGGTTATTACAACGGTATGGCGCCTGATAAGGTAGCCCAGGATTTTGTAGGATACAACTGGGGAAACCCTGATGATGATAATCTGCATAAGATTTTCTCTTACATTGCTACAGGGAGCTACGGCAGAACAGTCCCACTGGCTGACCGGTTGCGTGAAGATCCTTCCCTGAAAGTGCCGGTTCAGAAAGAAGTCCATAGTCTGAGATTTAATGGAATGGTGAGTGAAAGAGTAAGTGAAGCTATGCAGAGAGAAATGCGAAGGAGATAAGATTATATTCCGGAGATAGCATAATGCTTCGTAAAAGATATTCTTTGTAAATTGGACAGCTATGACTTCCAAGGTAAAAATCGCCCATGGTATCCTGCACGAGGTACCAGCAAATATTCATGAAATCCTGGCAACAGACTCGCTTTTGCGTGACACATGGAATAGCCTTACGGCCATTCAGCGAAACGAATGGATATGCTGGGTAACAATGCCTAAAAAGGCTCAGACTCAGGCAGCGCATCTGACACGAATGGTTGTGGAAATAAAAGAAGGTAAGAAACAGCCCTGTTGCTGGCCTGGCTGCCCTCATCGTAATCCTAATGCAAAGAAGTGGTTTGGCAACTACGAACATGAGCGCCCTAAATCCTAAATTATGATGGCTCGAACTCAAACTGACCAGGACGGCCGTATTGCCCAAATGACGTTTGCGTCAGTGTATCCCCATTACGTGTCTAAAGTGGAGCGAAAAGGAAGAACTGTGAAAGAATTGCATACTGTAATCGAATGGCTCACCGGGTTTAATTCAAAAAAAATTGAAAAGTTAATTGAGGCGAAAGTCACATTCAAAGATTTCTTCCGCGAAGCAAAACTAAATACAGCTGCTCATCAAATAAAAGGAAGTATTTGTGGGTATAGAGTTGAGGAAATTGCAAACCCCCTTACCAGGAAAGTGAGATATCTCGACAAACTTGTGGATGAGTTGGCCAAAGGAAAGCATATAGACAAGATTCTAAGAGACTCCGGATGACCCATTTTGTACTTTTTTTCATTAGAAAGTATTACACTTATACTACACCAATCCATAAGTCAGGTGCAAATGAATAATTTGGACGCACCAATTGTTCCATTCCCTCGATATTAAACTAATAAATCAATTGAATGTTAGTATATTTAAAGAAAAATCAGATTATTTAAAATTCTAAAATTCAGAATTATGAAACTAACGTCATGCCTGGTAAAGGAATGCAAAACAGGAAACGATATTGCACTGCTTCTGTTAAGGGTAGTGGCTGCTTTAGTGTTACTATATGGACATGGATTTGAGAAATTATCTGTCATTTTTAGCGGGAAGGAGATTCAGTTCTTTGACCCCATTGGGCTGTTCGGGGCGACCGGTTCTTTCTATCTCGCTGCTTTTGCTGAGGGTATTTGTTCTATTCTGTTATTAATTGGACTGTTTTCCAGAGTAGCCACGCTTTTCCTTTGTATCAATTTTATTGTCATTTTGATTTTCCACGCGTTTATTGCTAAAGATGGCTTTCAGGTTTTAGAATTAAGGTTCTTCTATCTTGCTACATTCCTTGCATTGTTGCTTCTGGGGCCGGGAAGATTATCCCTGGACTACATGTTGTTTGGAAAGAAAACCAATTAGCCATTCCCCACTTCCGGATTCACACGCAAACACCTCATAAAGATTTCAGGATATTTAATTGTTTGGTCTGTTCCTTAGAAAATAATTGATGTATGTCTTATAAAAGTATTGAAGAAATCTTCAGGCATAATGAAAAATGGGTAAAGGCCCAATTAAAAGCCGACCCTGATTATTTTGTAAAGCTTAGTAAAAGGCAAAAGCCCAAGTATTTGTTTATCAGTTGCTCTGACAGCAGAATTTCTACCGAAGTGATAATGGATGCAGAGCCGGGTGATGTATTCATACATCGCAACGTGGCAAATCTGGTACCAAGCAATGATTTGAACACGCTGTCTGCAATTAATTATGCAGTAAAGCATATTAAGGTCAAACATATAATTATCTGCGGTCACTACAATTGTGGCGGTATCAAGACTGCCATGACCACAAGTGATGAAGGTATCCTAAACCCCTGGTTGCGCGATGTCAGAGACGTGTATCGAATTCATAAACAGGAGCTGAACAGTATTAAATCGCTCAGCAAGAAGTACGACAGATTGGTAGAGTTGAACGTATGGGAACAGTGCATTAACACCCTGAAGACCCGCGACGTGCAGAAAGCCTTAGCAGAGAAAAGAATCCAGATTCACGGATGGGTTTTTAACATGCGAACAGGGAAACTGACTGACCTGAACTTTAAGGCCGAAAAGCTTGCAAGAGAGATCATGGATATCTATAACCTCTTCGAATAACTGGTTGCAAATATGGGTTGAAGGTGTCCTGACATGGCCGGGTTAGTCCATTTTTTTCAGAATAAATTCGGTGGGGATGGAATGCCCTTTTACCAGCCAGGCAACTCCAAAAAACAGCAGCATCAGCACTTCCATGATATATACGAAACGTCCCCAAAGCCAGGAATTACCATTTGGAGATAAGCCGTAGATGCCCAGTAAGATAATGCATGCGACTATCCCCCAGCCACAAATCAGATATAAGACGCCTTCTGAATTGATCAGCAATTTCCGGTTGGGCAGTCTTCTGAAATTTATCATACTCATTATTGCCATTGATACGAAAAACAGGGTTGAAAAAATAAGATGAAGCCTCCCGATAAATGGTGATGTGGCAAAAATGTAAATATTATCAGTGATAATCTGAGGCGAGTTAGTCGGGAATATGACAATTCCCAGCGCACTGCACGCAGCAAAGGTGGCCACGCGGCGGTCTGTCAGCCAGGCAAACCTGTCCTCTTTTTTATTCTGAGGATACCCCATATAACAAAAGAGAAATATGGCCACAGTTACCAGTATACCCACATACAAAGGCCCGGAAGTAGCGTAGTAAAAATGGCTTATAGATGCCTTCAGATCGTCGCCTGCTACGTAGTGCTTTGTCTGCCGTGTATCAATAAAACGCGGGTCATTGAGTAATCCTAATTCATTAAAAAGTGCATTTACTCCCCAACAAAGGAAAGGCATCAGAACACCCAAAACACCGATTAACTGGCGGAGCGTTTTATAGGATATCAGAAAAGGATCGTTTCGGTTTTCCATGATTTTTCTTATTTGAAACCAGATATCCTTAAAATTAGAACGATTCCATCAAAAAGAACAAATTACCTGGTCTTAAGCTTCCTTTTTAGCTTCCTATATTTGGCTTACTTTTAATGCCGGCGCCAATGAAAAGAACAATTAGATATTACAGGCTTATCTGGCTAAAGAACGACTTACCGGCAGGATTATCCGTATTCTTTGTAGCCCTTCCATTATGTCTTGGAATAGCACTCGCTTCCGGCGCACCACTGTACGCAGGCATATTATCAGGAATTGTAGGAGGTATTATCGTAGCATTAGTCAGTGGCTCCCAGCTTGCTGTATCAGGGCCTGCAGCAGGACT
This sequence comes from Chitinophagaceae bacterium, assembly GCA_019455085.1. Lineage (GTDB taxonomy): Bacteria > Bacteroidota > Bacteroidia > Chitinophagales > Chitinophagaceae > Ginsengibacter. Next base: position 1,174 of record JACFNA010000209.1, on the reverse strand, counting down.
GACCACCCTGGTGGCTGCTACCATAGTATCACTGGGTGATTACCGGCTTTTTCTTCTTTCGGTGATGGTTGCGGGATTGTTTCAACTAATCCTGGGTGTGCTAAAATTGGGGGTCATAGCCAATTACTTTCCCTCTTCAGTTTTAAAGGGGATGTTAGCCGCAATAGGCATTATTCTTATTTCAAATCAGATACCTATTGCGCTTGGTTACGATCAGCCTGATTTCTGGAAAGATGGCTTTTTAAGCCTCTTTTCAAAACAAAATTTCAGGGTCAACCTTATCAACTTTAATCAGCATATTGCGAGAGGAGCTATCATTATTTCTATCGTCTCCATTCTTGTGCTCACATTATTCAATTTGCCGGTTGCCAAAAAGCTTAAAGTGATCCCGGCTCCACTATTAGCCGTTTTGGCGGGAATTGCAACTAATTGGATTTTTGGATATTACGCTGATGATTATTCGTTAAAAGCAACACAACTGGTCAATATTCCTCCTGACACTTTCAGCAATATTTCCTTCCCTGACTTCGGAGCACTTCTCTCGTCCAGCGACATCTGGAAGTTTGGACTCCTGATAGGGTTACTTGCCACTCTTGAAACACTATTGTGTATTGAGGCAATCGACAAGTTGGACAAGCGCAACAGGATTACACCGGTTAACCGGGAACTCATTGCTCAGGGAATCGGCAATATGACCTGTGGCTTGTTAGGTGCTATTCCGATTACTGCCGTGGTGGTCAGAGGAGCGGCAAATGTAGATGCAGGAGGGCGAACAAAGATGGCTGCCTTTACCCACGGTGTATTTCTTTTACTCGCTGTGGTGATGGTACCTTTTTTGATTAACCTGATTCCTTATGCGTCTCTGTCGGCAATCTTAATT
>JACFNA010000209.1:0-284 GCA_019455085.1 Chitinophagaceae bacterium | reverse complement strand
AATTATTACCGGATATAACCTTACCAAACCAAAGCTATACCGCAATATGTGGAGTCTTGGGCTGAAGCAGTTTCTTCCTTTTATAATTACTATCGTCGGAATTATTGCTACTGATCTGCTTACGGGAGTGATTATAGGATTGCTGGTTTCCACCTATTATATTGTTCAAAACAACTTTAAGGAGGAGTTTAGGATAATCAGTCTGGGTAAGGATAATTACATGATAAAACTCAACACTAATGTTACGTTTCTGAACAAGGCACGATTAAAAAAAGTGCTGGATG
>JACFNA010000208.1 GCA_019455085.1 Chitinophagaceae bacterium | reverse complement strand
TATTGACTGCCACGAACCACATTCCGGTAAGGTATATCAGATAGACAATCAATTGTGCATGCGCTGTCATGAAGACAAGTATGATATGCCCTCGCATACTTTCCATGCAGTGAATACTGCAGGAGCTTTATGCAAGAGTTGCCATATGCCTACGGAAACCTATATGGGAAATGATGTGCGCCATGATCATTTTTTCAGAGCGCCAAGGCCTGACCTCACGGTGAAATATGGAATGCCAAATGCCTGTAACCAGTGCCACTCAGACAAGTCGGCTCAATGGGCAGCAAATGCAGTAGAGAAGTGGTATGGCCCTGTACGGCCTGCACATTTTGCTGAAGACCTGATACTGGCATCGCGCGAAGATTCTGCTACCATAAAGCATGTCATAAAGCTGGTTTCGGATACCGCCAATGCTGAGATCGTTAAGGCAGCAGGCTTGTATTATCTGAGAAATATTGTAGATCCGCAATCAGCAGGATTGTTGATAAAAGAATTAGGGAATAGCAGTGCGCAGATTCGATACCAGGCTTTGAGGAGTTTGTCTAACTTTCCTCCTGAAACGTGGATCAATCAGGTGTTGCCCTTAATGTCGGATAAAGTAAGGGCGGTAAGGATTGCGGCGGCAGACCTGCTGCTTACGGTTCCTTCTTCACGGATTCCAACTGCCTACCAATCGGCATTCACCTCTGCCAAAAATGAATTACAGCAGTATATTCTTTATCAGACTGACTTTGCTATGGGTAATATCATGGCGGGGGATTATTATTTGCGGCAGAATGATTTCAGGAGTTCTCAGTTTTTTTATGAAAGAGCGCTGAAAAAAGATGACCAGCTCAATGAAGCACGGTTGAACCTGTCGGTGGTGTATAGCTCGCTCGGAAAGAATAAAGAAGCACTGGAGGTATTGCAGCAGGCATTAAAAGTGCAGCCGAAGAACGACAGAATCTATTTCAATCTTGCACTTCTTTATAATGAGTTAAATGATAAGGAGAAGGCAGAAAGCAGCCTGGCTGAAGCTGCAAAGCTGAATTCGCAAAATCCCCGTGTGTATTATAATTACGGGCTTATGCTGCAACAAAGAGGAATGATGGAGGCGGCTACCGGGCAATTGCAGAAGGCGGTGGAATTAGCGCCGGAGGATGGCGATCTGAACTATGCACTGTGCTGGATATATTTTCAGACGGGAAAGGTGGAGAAGGCAAAAGATGTTGCACGGAAATTGAGAAGAATCAACCCCGGTAATCCAACGTATGAACAATTGGCCCGTCAGTTAGGGCTTTAAATATCAAAAGATGAAATACTGGATTTTTTGTGTGGCGCTACTCATCAGCAACCAACTGGCAGCCCAGGAGGTAAGGTTTAAATATTACACTCCGCAGCAGGATCCTGCATTCGTAATTGAGGGACAGGCCTGGCCGGAAGAGACGGCTGATTTTTTTGACAGGCTGCCGGCAAGAGCTGAGAAAATCGTTCGCAAACCCGTATGGAATCTGTCAAAGCAAAGTGCCGGATTGCAGATCAGATTCATGTCTGAGGCCTCTGATATCGTTGTGAGATACACGGTGGGGGGAGGGTTGCAAATGCCACACATGCCTGCCACAGGAGTGAGCGGCGTGGATCTTTATGCAAAGGATGCGGCAGGGCGCTGGCTTTGGGCTGCTGCCAAATATGCGTTTAGGGATACGATTGTATATCGGTATAGCAACCTGTCACCTGAGCGGCGTGAGTACGTGTTATACTTACCGTTATATAATTCAGTGAAATGGATGGAAATCGGTGTGCCTGAAGGAAAGGAATTTACCCCTTTACCCGTGTCAAAGAGAAAACCTGTAGTAGTGTATGGCACCTCTATAGCACAGGGAGGGTGTGCGTCAAGACCCGGGCTGGGATGGACCAATATCCTGAGCAGAAGAATAGATGCACCGGTTATAAATCTTGCTTTTTCGGGTAATGGAAGACTGGAGCCGGAATTGATCGGCCTGATTTCAGAGATAGATGCAAGAGTATATGTGCTGGACTGCCTTCCTAACCTTACAGGCCCGTATGTGCATGACGGTGAATTGCGAAAGCGACTGGTGAATTCCGTAATGGAGTTGAAAGCGCGCCATCCGTTTACACCTGTCTTATTGACTGCGCATGATGGGTTTACCGATGAGGATATCAATCCTGTGAGCAAAGAGGGTTTTACTGCGGCAAACAGGGTGCTGGATGCGGTGTTCGATTCGTTAACCGACGCAGGGGTGAGCCGGCTTTATATTCTAAAGAAGGAAGCCATCGGGCAGGACATTGAGTCGACGGTTGATGGGGTGCATCCTAATGATATTGGAATGATGCACTATGCGGATGCGTATGAAAAAATACTGAAGAAGATATTTGAGGAGAATAAAGACGAGACATTACACACGCCCTCGCTGATACCACTGCCGCAAAAGGTGGCCTGGAAAGATGCTTTTTTCAACCTGGAAAAATGCAGTCAGATCAGATGGAATGATGCGCTGCTGAAGAAAGAGGCATCTTATTTGGAAAATCAATTGAATGTATCCGGATTCAGGATAGTGGCTGCAAACGATAAAAGAGCGGATGGGATGGCGATTGATCTGATTCTGGATAAGTATTTTGATAAGGCTGAAAAGGAACGTTACAGGTTGACTGTCGATAAAGCGAATATTTCTATCAGAGCAGGATCGCCACATGGCATCTTTAATGGCATCCAGACACTCATGCAGTTGATAGAGCAGGATCATAAAGTGGCAGCCTGTGAGATAGAAGATGCGCCGGCCTTTGCATGGAGAGGGTATATGATTGATGTGGGGAGAAATTATATGTCAGTCGATTTGCTAAAGCAGCAGATTGAGGTGATGGCGCGCTATAAATTCAATGTGTTTCATTTTCATGCTACGGAGGATATCGCATGGAGATTCGAGATCAAAAAATATCCGCAACTGACTGCGGCCGGCACGATGACCCGCAATCCGGGAAAGTATTATACCAGGGAAGAAATTCAGGAATTAATACGGTATTGTAAGGAGCGGTATATCACATTTGTGCCTGAGATTGATATGCCGGGGCACAGTGCTGCATTCACGAGGGCTATGAGAGTGGATATGCAAAGCAGAGAAGGAATGAAGATTATGAAAGACATTCTGAAGGAAATATGTACAGTATATGATGTGCCTTACATCCATATAGGAGCAGATGAAGTAAAGATTACCAATCCTCAGTTTGTGCCGGAGATGACAAGGTTCATCGAGCGCTATGGAAAGCAGGTGATTGGCTGGCAGCCGGGCGGCAACTTTACAGCAAACACCATTCGGCAGTTGTGGATGGACGATAATGCGCATCTGGCCGAAAGGAACGAGTTCAGGTTTATCGATTCCCGGCATCTCTATCTGAACCATATCGATCCGCTCGAGGCAGTGGTAACTCTGTTTAACAGAGAAATCGGTGATGTGAGTAAAGGGTCTGCTTCCATGCTTGGGGCCACACTCTGTATGTGGAATGACAGAAGGGTAGCAGAAGGAGAGGACATCCTGAGGATGAATCCTGTATATCCGGGGATGCTTGCTTTTTCAGAAAGGGTATGGCGGGGAGGCGGACAAAAACAATGGATATCGAATGTAAGTGATGGAGATATTGCAGGGTTTAAGGAATTTGAGTCCAGAATCCTGGATCATAAGAAAAGATACTTTTCCACGATGCCATTTCCTTATGTTAAACAGGATGGAATGCGCTGGATGCTGATAGGTCCCTACGAAAATCAGGGAAATTTGGCTATGTCTTTTAGTCCTGAAACACAAGAGGATAAGTCTTTATGGAGGGTTAACAAAATGGTACTGGGTGGCACAGTGGTGCTAAGGCACTGGTGGGCGCCTCTGATTAAAGGTGCAGTAGATAGTCCGGCAGCGCAGACTACCTTCTATGCCTATACGAAGTTGTGGAGTGAGTCCGGAGGCCGGCAGGATTTCTGGATCGGGTTTAACGATATCTCCCGTTCGCCGGCCACTGATGCACCACCTGTTGGAGAATGGAATGATAAGCATGCGGTTCTATGGGTAAATGGGAATCGGATTGATCCGCCACAATGGAAGCATGGAGGAGAAAAGGGAAATTCGGAAGTGCCTTTGACAGACGAAGGGTACTCGTACAGGCCGGCGACAGTGATCTCATTAAAGAAAGGCTGGAATGAGGTGTTGGTAAAATGCCCGATTGGTAGTTTCAGGGGAAAAGACTGGCAGAATCCTGCCAAGTGGATGTTTACTTTTGTAGAGACTGAAGGCAATCACTGATTGCTATGAAGGATTTCTGGCGAGTTATCCTTAATTTGAAAGTAAAAATATAATCACAATGGCAATAATAGAAACCGGCAGCCTGATTTTTATGGATATCGAAACAGCGTCAGGAAAAGCAAACTTTGAGGAACTGTCCGAAGACTGGCAGGCACTCTGGAATAAGAAAGCCGGAAAGACGATCACAGATGATGCTACACTGGAGAGTCATTACCATGACAAGGCAGCCCTCTTTGCTGAATTTGGAAGAGTGGTATGTATAAGTTTTGGTTATTACAGAGCTTCGGGCAGTGCGCGCAAACTGAGGATTAAGTCTATCGCCAGGGAAGATGAGAAAGTCCTCTTGCAGGAGTTTTGCGACGATCTGAAGCAATTTGAAAAACACCATCGCGGATGGGCTTTTGCAGGACATAACATTCGGGAATTTGATATCCCCTACCTCTCCAGGAGAATTTTGATTAATGGGCTGGAGTTGCCGGAGTCTATGCGGTTTTATGATAAAAAGCCATGGGATATTTTACTTGTGGATACCATGCAGTTCTGGCGCTTTGGTGACTTTAAGAGTTATATATCGCTTGAATTGCTTGCAGCCGCATTGGGCATTCCATCACCGAAGGATGACATTGACGGCAGTATGGTGGGAGAGATCTTCTGGAAGGATAAAGACCTGAAGCGAATTGCCGTGTATTGCCAGAAAGATGTACTGACTGTTGCCAATATTATCCGCAAACTCAATGGAAAGCCACTGTTAAAGAGTGAAGAAGTGGAGTATGTGTGATGGTATGAATTAGGGCGACTTGTCTGCTGGAGTGCGGCAAAAGAGCAAATCAAATTGACCAGTATGGCCTGCAATTTTACTCTGGGTGGGAATAATAAAAAATCATCGTCGTCTGGTTAAATTGTTCAGGATGCGG
>JACFNA010000207.1 GCA_019455085.1 Chitinophagaceae bacterium | reverse complement strand
TCGAGAGGCAAGGAAGAGAGAAGAACCAAGTTTATCAACTATTGATAAACCTGGTACAGAGCAAATCCACAACACACAGGCGGCCATCGCCAAAGACTTAGGCTGGAGCACCGGCAAAACTGCTATGGCAGAGGTGGTTTTTTTTGTTATGCGCAACCTTACTGATGGATGGAAGTTTGAACTGGCACAAGTGAAGCGGGAGTTGTTGCAGGAAATAGGAAGGGAGAGAAAGGTGGAAGCGGCATTAGTCAGAGAGGCAAAGAAGCGAGGAGAAGAACCAGAGTTGTCAATAGTTGACAACTCTGGTACAGAGCAAATCCACAACACCCGCGACACCATTGCCAAAGACTTAGGCTGGAGCACCGGCAAAACTGCTTATGGCAGAGGTGGTTTTTTTGTTATGCAGCGTTAACTTCTTTTCAATTATTCAATTTTCGTTACTCTTTTGTTACTTGTAATTCTTGAAACGGCTGAAACTATTACCAGTATTGACTTATAGCAAAATAGTAAATGCCAGTCCCGGGCACTGAGCCTTCTGCAATTTGCAGAGGGCTTTTTTGTAGGCCCATTTTCGTCAGGAGTCAATAAATAAGAGGTGGCCGGGAGGCATTCAGACACAATGGAAGGAGCTTCAAATCTAAAAATTCTTTAACACATTCATTGTTATATTTGCGCTCATGACAGTAGAACAACTAAAGGATATGAGAGACCGTCTTCTGGTTTTGAGGAGGTTTCTTTGACGTGGACAATCGTACACAAAAAATAGAAAACGATAAGCAATTATCTATCTCACCCGGTTTCTGGGATAATAACGAAAGAGCTACCGAAGTTTTAAAAGAGATTAAATCCAATGAACATTGGGTGAATCTGTATAATGGTGTTTCTGATAAGATTGATGATTTTTCAATTCTGTTTGAATTCTGGAAAGAGGGAGAGGCCGGTGAGGCCGAAGTGAAAGAAGCGTATGATGCTGCCATTTCGGCTCTTGACGATGCTGAATTTAAAAGTACCCTCAATCAGCCGGAAGACGAGATGCCTGCAATTTTACAAATCAACAGCGGTGCCGGGGGCACTGAGAGCCAGGATTGGGCCGAGATGTTGCTGCGCATGTACAGGATGTATGGCGAAAAGCAGGGATGGTCTATTTCTGAAATCGATCACCAGGATGGTGATGGTGCAGGCATCAAAAGTGCCACCCTTCAGTTTGACGGCCCCTTTGCCTATGGCTTTCTGAAAGCAGAGAGCGGGGTGCACCGGCTGGTGCGGATTTCTCCTTTCGACAGCAACGCACGCAGGCACACGAGTTTTGCAAGTGTATTCGTATATCCGTTAATTGATGACAGCATAGATATTCATGTAAACCCCTCTGATCTGGAGTGGGCATTTTTCAGGAGCGGAGGTGCCGGTGGCCAGAACGTGAACAAAGTGGAAACTGCAGTCAGACTTACGCATAAACCTTCAGGAATTATTGTGGAGTGCCAGCAGGCCCGGACTCAGGGAGAAAACCGCGAAAAGGCAATGGCGATGCTAAAAAGCCGTTTATATGAAGAGGAAATGCGCAAGCGGAGAGAGAAGGCGGATGCTGCCAAAGCAAGCAAGAAGAAAATTGAGTGGGGTAGCCAGATAAGGAGTTATGTATTCCATCCGTATAAAATGATAAAAGATCACAGAACAGAGTACGAGGTGGGTAATGTAGGGCCGGTGATGGATGGCGGGATTGACGATTTTATTAAGGCTTATCTGATGATGGAAAAGGAAACAGCCTGATAAACATAAAAAGAAAAAAGACAAAATAAGATGCCTTCAATTTTGATTATTGACGACGAAGCCGCAATAAGAAAAACACTTTCTGAAATTCTCGGTTATGAGGGTTATACGGTAGAGGAAGCAAGTGACGGCGAGGAAGGCCTTAGAAAATTTTCAAAGAAGAAAGTGGATGTGGTTTTGTGTGATGTGAAGATGCCCAAAGTGGATGGAATAGAATTTCTGGAGCGCGCACGAAAAATCAATCCCGAAGTGCCTGTTATTGTGATAAGTGGACATGGCAATATTGACACTGCAGTAGAAGCCGTGAAGAAGGGGGCTTTCGATTACATTAGCAAGCCACCGGATCTGAATCGTCTGCTCATTACCCTGCGCAATGCAATGGATAAGACTACCCTGCAGGCAGAGACGAGAGTGCTGAAACGAAAGGTGTCGCGGGTGCAGGAGATTATCGGTGAAAGCCCGGAAATCCAAAAGATAAAAGATACCATAGAAAAAATTGCTCCGACTGATGCCCGCATACTTATCACCGGAGAAAACGGAGTGGGGAAAGAATTGGTAGCACGCTGGATTCACGAAAGGAGCAACAGGGCATCGAGTCCGATGGTGGAAGTAAACTGTGCGGCGATACCGGGCGAATTAATTGAAAGTGAATTGTTCGGACACGAAAAAGGGAGCTTCACCTCTGCCGTCAAACAAAGGATTGGCAAATTTGAACAGGCGCATGGTGGCACACTTTTTCTGGATGAGATAGGTGACATGAGCCTGGAAGCGCAGGCAAAAGTGCTTCGTGCGTTGCAGGAAGGGAAGATAACCAGAGTGGGGGCTGATAAGGATATTAGTGTGGATGTAAGGATTATTGCTGCCACGAATAAGGATTTGCTTCAGGAAGTGGAACAGAAAAATTTCAGGCTCGACCTCTATCACCGCCTGAGTGTAATCATCCTGAATGTGCCTTCGCTGAATGAACGTGTGTCAGATATCCCCTTACTGATCGACCGGTTTTTGGAGGATATTGGACTCGAATATGGACAACCAAAGAAAGTTATTGATAAAAAAGCTGTAGAGTTGCTACAACAATACAGGTGGAGCGGCAATATCAGAGAACTTCATAATGTCGTGGAAAGGCTGGTGATCCTTTCAGGAAAAAGTATAGAGGTAGAAGACGTGAAGGCTTACGTGTTACCTGCCAAATGAAGAAAATAAGATGCAGTCTATTTATTGTATAAGTGGAATGGGAGCTGATGAGCGGATTTTTGAAAAGCTTCATTTCCCCGCTCAGTACGCAGTAAAGTACATCCCCTGGTTGCATCCGCAACCCCGGGAGTCTATACGTCATTATGCAGAGAGGATGGCTTCGAAAATTACCGATGAGGATCCTGTTTTGGTCGGGGTGTCTTTTGGAGGGATGATGTCGGTCGAAATCTCAAAGTTCAGGAAGGTAAGGAAAGTGGTGTTATTGTCGAGTATAAAGAACAAATCCGAGAAACCTCTTTATTTCAGAGTGGCCGCATCACTAAAGCTGAATAAGATAATCAATGTAAGGCCATACAGGTTTCTGGAGCCGATTGAGAATTATAATCTGGGTATTACAAATGATGAAGAGAGAGCGCTGGCCCGTAACTTTCGCAAGAATTGGGATCCACAGTATATTGATTGGGCAATTGATACTGTGATTAACTGGCAGAATGAATTTACCCCTGAATCTCTGGTGCACATCCATGGCACCAAAGACCATATCTTTCCGCTGCGATACATCGGCAAAGCGCTAAAGGTAGAGGGTGCAGGCCACATGATGGTGATGAGCCATGCTGCTGAAGTAAGCAGGCTTTTGAATGAGACATTGCAGCCTGCCTGATGAAAAAGATGCGTGTTAAACAATATATATATTTGACTGATAGCTTTTCTTCACTTCCGAAACAGCTAAATTTGTCAGCACATTTCTTAAAAATTCTTACATGAGCATTGGACTAATACTTTTCATTCTGGCTGCAATAGCAGTCCTGATCGGTCTCTATGGAATGTTTAAAAAGGCAGGTATAGCGCCCTGGAAAGCGCTGATACCTCTCTATAATACCTGGTGTATGGTGGAGAAGATGAAGCTGAACAAGATTTGGTTCTTTCTTCAGTTAATCCCCATAGCCGGCCAGTTTGTTACGATTTGGATTAATATCAAGTTTGTGGAGTTTTTCGGAAGGTTTGATTTATGGCATCATTTCCTCACTGTGTTCTTCCCGTTCATTTATTTTCCCTATCTGGGGTATAGCAAGATGGAGCGCTTTGCCGGAGAGATGGTAGTGAAGAATTACAAAAAGGGAGTGATCAGAGAATGGATTGATGCAGCCGTCTTTGCAATTGTAGCTGCTACGCTTATTCGTACTTTTATTTTTGAAGCGTATGTGATACCGACTCCTTCGATGGAAAAGACACTGTTGGTAAACGACTTTCTTTTTGTAAGTAAGTTTGCCTATGGGCCGCGTGTTCCCAACACACCACTTGCAATGCCATTTATGCACAATACCATGATTGGTACCAACGCCAAGTCGTATGTGGAATGGATCGAATTACCTTATACAAGATGGTTTGCCCGTCCGGTGAAGCGAAACGATGTAGTGGTATTTAACTTTCCGGTGAATGATACATTGATCAACGATCCCAACTACGGATCACAAACGACCTATTATCAGGTAATTCAGAATCAGATGATGCTTAATCATATAAGTGAGGAGGAAGCACGTCGCAGGGTGCTGTTACAGTTTGGTGATCAGATTATCACCAGGCCGGTGGATAAGAGGGAGAATTTTATCAAGAGATGCACTGCAATTGCAGGCGATACCCTTGAAATAAAGAACAGGGTGATTTATATCAACGGTGTGGCACAACCGTTCCCGCCGGAGCATGAGTTTAGCTATATGGTGAGTACTACCGCACCTCTTGACCCTGATAAGCTCAATGAGATAGGTATCCAGGACAATATCGACGATCGTAATAAAAACCAGGTGACGCTGATTGGGAACAATCTCTATGTAATCAGCATGAGTGATGCGGAGAAAGTGCAATTAAAATTGTTTCCTACTGTGAAGGCTATTGAGAATGCTCCATTAGGAGATCTTGATCGCGGTCCGGTATTATATCCCAACGACCCATCATATAATTGGACGGTAGATGATTTTGGCCCTGTCTGGATTCCGGCCAAAGGCGCTACGATACCACTCACGCCCGATAATATAATACGTTATAAGAGGTGTATTGTCACCTACGAAAACAACAAACTGGAAGAGAAAAATGGCCAATATTTTCTTAATGGTGCCCCTGCTACGAGCTACACCTTCAAGATGGATTACTATTGGATGATGGGTGACAACCGTCATAATTCGCTGGACAGCCGTTTCTGGGGATTTGTACCAGAAGATCATATAGTAGGCAAGGCGTCTATTATTTGGTTCAGCTATAACAATGGTATTCGTTGGGGGAGATTGTTTATGACTATTCACTAATC
>JACFNA010000206.1 GCA_019455085.1 Chitinophagaceae bacterium | reverse complement strand
CTGGAGTGCACCGAGCATAAGACAAGCGGCCAGCCTGGAACCAGCAGGTATATCACTACCAAGAACAAGAAAAACACGCCTGAAAGACTTGAGTTGAAAAAATTCAACCCGATTCTTAAGAAAGTGACTGTTCACAAAGAAATTAAATAACCTCTACAAAATAATTTATCATGGCAAAAGCAGCTAAAACAGCTATTAAAAGCAAGGACAAGCAAGGCAGTGCTGACGCTAAGAACTACACTAAAGTAGTACGTGCAGTGAAGTCCGCATCCGGTAACTACACTTTTAAAGAATCCATGGTTCACAAGGATAAAATAAAAGATGTACTCGGCAACGGCTAGTCTGTGATATTGATTTTTTTAGAAAAGCTATCCCCTACTGTACGGATAGCTTTCTTTTTTATGTACTTTTAAGCCAATGGGTATATTTAATAAGCTTTTCGGAAAGAAAGAACAGAAAGAATCGCTCAATGAAGGCCTGCAGAAAACCAGACAGGGCTTTTTTGAGAAGATTGCCAAGGCCGTCGTAGGCCGCACCACCGTCGATGAGCAGGTACTGGACGACCTGGAAAATGCACTTGTGAGTGCCGATGTCGGCATTGACACCACCGTCAAAATCATTGACAACATTGAAAAAAGAGTAGCCAGAGATAAGTATGTAAATACCTCAGAACTGAATGCCATACTCAAATCAGAAATCGAAAATATTCTTGTAAGTACTTCACAGGACAAGACCTATGAAGACTATGAGCTACCTGAAGGCCATCATCCTCATGTAATACTCGTGGTAGGAGTAAATGGTGCGGGAAAAACTACGACTATAGGCAAACTTGCACACAACTTTACACTTGCAGGTAAATCTGTAGTGCTCGGTGCGGCAGATACCTTCAGGGCGGCTGCAATCGACCAGCTATGTATTTGGGGTGAACGCACAAATACTCCCGTCGTAAAACACCAGATGGGAAGCGATCCCAGCGCCGTGGCATTCGATGCAGTGCAAAGCGGCCTCGCCCGAAATGCAGATGTGGTAATCATTGATACCGCAGGAAGGCTCCACAACAAAATCCACCTGATGGATGAACTCAATAAGGTCAAAAGATCCGTAAACAAAGCGATGCCCGGTGCACCGCACGAAGTATTGCTGATTCTGGATGGAAGCACCGGCCAGAATGCGCTGGAACAGGCAAAGCACTTTACAAAGGCTACAGACGTGACTGCAATGGCCATTACCAAATTAGACGGCACTGCCAAAGGCGGTGTGGTGCTCGCTATCGCGGACCAGTTTAAGATTGCTGTAAAATTTATAGGAGTCGGAGAAAAAGCCACAGACCTGTTGGTTTTTAATAAACAGGATTTTGTGGATAGCCTCTTCGGAGACGGACAATTAAAATAATTCCTCTTCAGATAACCGATGAAAACAAAACTCAGAAAAGAAAAGGTCAATATCATCACACTGGGATGCAGCAAAAACCTGGTAGATAGTGAAGTCATGGGAGGGCATCTCAAAAGAGCAAAGATTGATGTAAAACACGAAAGCAAAAAGCTCGAACACAATATATCCATCATCAATACCTGTGGATTCATAGACCTTGCCAAGGAAGAAAGCATCAATACCATTCTGGAACAGGTGGAATTAAAGAAACAGGGAAAAATCGAAAAAGTCTATGTGACCGGCTGCCTCAGCGAACGATATAAACATAATCTGGAAGAAGAAATTCCCGAAGTAGATGCCTTTTTTGGCACAGGCGAACTCAGGCAATTACTGGCTAAGTTCAAAATAGACTATAAAGCAGAACTGGTAGGTGAAAGGATGCTTGCAACACCTAAACACTATGCATACATGAAGATAAGTGAGGGCTGCAACCGCACTTGTGCATTCTGTGCCATACCACTGATGAGAGGTAAACACACCAGCAAACCTATAGAAGATATCGTGGCAGAAGCAGAAATGCTGGTGCAGAAAGGAGTGAAGGAGATTATGCTCATTGGCCAGGAACTGACATACTACGGGCTCGATATCTACAAATCCAGGGAACTACCTCAGCTGATGGATAAACTTGCAGGGGTACCGGGGTTGGAATGGATAAGGCTTCACTATGCGTACCCGTCAAAATTTCCTATCGAAATTATTGACGTGATGAAGGATCATCAAAATATTTGCAACTATCTCGATATGCCAGTGCAGCATGCCAGTGATAATATCCTCAAGGCAATGCGCCGGCAGATAACACGCAGCGAGACAGAAGACCTGATAGGAGAAATCAGAAGCAGAATTCCCGATATCTGCCTGCGTACTACATTAATAGCAGGATTCCCGGGAGAGACAGACGAAGATGTAGAAGAGGTGAAACAATTCCTGCAAAAGATAGAATTTGACCGCGTGGGAATATTTACCTACAGCCACGAAGAAAATACGGCTGCATACGAACTAAAGGATAATATTCCACAGGAGGTGAAACAGCAAAGAGCCGAAGATATCATGGAAGTGCAGCGCGATATCTCCTACGAAAAAAACAAAGCTAAAGAAGGCAAAATATTTAAAGTCATTGTGGACAAAAAAGAATCAGGCAAATATCTGGGCCGTACCGAATTCGACAGTGTGGAAGTGGATAACGAAATCATAATCGATTCCCCGCACAAATTGAATCCGGGCGACTTTGTAAATGTCAGAATTACCCGGGCTTACGATTATGATATGGAAGGTGTGGTAGTTTAATACACCGGCTCCGTATTATTTTCACTTCAGTTTGAAGTATCTTTAGGGCAAAATTCTGAAGCTTTGAGTGTGCACTTTGATCATCATTCCCTCTCATTTGAATCTACCGGCAGGTTTTCAAAAACCGTTATAGACTATCTGCAAAATGATCCGCAATTAACTAGTTTTTATTTATATCGCCCCAACGAAGAGGGAGTCCGCAAGGCTATCGAAAATCGTAAGAAATTTCCGGTCAATAGAAAACTTCTCGTAGCAGAACTCACCAGACAGTATGAGCAAATCCCCGACTCCGAAAAAGTAATTGAAAATATCAGGCTTCTTGCCGATGAGCAAACATTTACCGTCTGTACTGCCCATCAACCTAACATCTTTACAGGACACTTATATTTTATTTACAAGATACTTCACGCAATCAGGCTGGCTGAGGATTGTAAAAAAGCTTTTCCTGAAAACAACTTTGTGCCGGTATTTTTTATGGGTAGCGAAGATGCAGACCTCGACGAGTTAAACCACTTTGAACTCGAAGGAAAATTATATAAATGGGACACCAGCCAGAAGGGTGCAGTGGGCAGGATGAAGCCTGATAAGGCGCTTACTCAGCTTGTATCTGAAGTTGAAGGCAGGTTATTGGCTGAACCTTTTGGAGAGGAACTTGTGGCCAATCTGAAAAAATGCTATATCAATAGTGCGAATATCGAAGAAGGCACATTCCGATTTACGCACTGGCTGTTTCATCAATACGGCCTGATTGTTTTCCTGCCTGATAATGCTGCATATAAAAAAGAAATGCAGGCTGTCTTCGAGGACGACCTGTTCACACACAGTGCACAGTCTGTCGTAACCCACACTTCAGCATTGCTGGCCGCACATCACCATGCACAGGCATATCCACGTGATATCAACCTCTTTTACATGAAGGAGGATATCAGGGAGCGAATCATCAAACAAAATGAGGGCTTCTCCATTCACAATACAGATATCCACTTCTCAAAAGAAGAATTGCAGGAGGAACTCAGGAATCATCCTGAACGCTTTAGCCCGAATGTGATACTTCGTGGATTGCTACAGGAAAAACTGCTTCCGGGTATCATCTTCGTGGGAGGGGGTGGAGAACTGGCTTACTGGCTGCAACTGAAAGACTTGTTTGAGCATTTCAAAGTACCCTACCCTGTCCTCTACCTTAGGAATTCATTTCTCGTTTTAGAAAAGAAATGGAAAGAAAGGATTGCCAGGCTCCATCTCACAATACCTGAAATATTCAGGAAGGAAGGTGATCTGGTCAGGGACTTTACCATGCAGCATGCCCCATACCCACTATCTCTACCCGATGAAAGGGCTTCTATCAGAAATCTTTTCAGGGAAATGGAACTGAAAGCAGGCCAGGTGGACATCACCCTCCAGCCACATGTGCAGGCCTTGTTTAAGGGAGTGGATAAGAAACTGGATGCGCTCGAAAAGAAAATGCTTTCTGCCGAAAAGAGAAAACAGGATGCAGCCATCAGGCAGTTGCAACAATTATTAAAGGCCGTTTTCCCCGGCGGTGGCTTGCAGGAAAGGAGTGAAAACTTCATGCTCTTTTATGCCAGATGGGGTAATAAATTCATTGAAGCACTGCATGATGCTTCCCCTTCGTTTGATGCTGCTTTTTGTGTACTGGAGGAAGGCAATTAACCTGTATGAGTCAACTGAGAATTCCTGCATTTCTATATTCCTATCGGAAAGATTTAGCGTGGAAGTAAATTTAGCTGCCGAATTTCTTTTCTACTTTCTTTGCTTTTTCTTCCACTTCAGTCCTCATTCTGAGTTTATAGTCGAAAATCTTTTGTGATATGGCATCATCGGATGTCGCGAGGATTTGTGCCGCAAGCAATCCTGCATTCTTAGCTGCATTGAGTGCTACTGTAGCCACCGGCACACCGTTAGGCATTTGCAATATGGAAAGTATAGAGTCCCATCCATCAATAGAGTTTGATGATTTGACGGGCACACCTATCACCGGCAAGGTGGTATATGCAGCTACCATACCAGGCAAATGCGCGGCCCCACCGGCTCCCGCAATAATCACTGACAATTCCCTGTCCTTTGCGGAAACGGCATACTCCATCATACGCACAGGAGTACGGTGCGCACTTACAATTGTGATTTCATGAGGTATATCCAGCTCTTTCAGGATGTCAGATGCTGCCTGCATCACCACCAAATCACTGTCACTGCCCATAATAATACCAACCTTTGGCTTTTGTTCCATTTCTTAATCTTTTTAGGAATAAAGGTACAAACTTAACCATCCATACTGCTATCAGGAATTAAAGATGCTGAATATCACCGGTGAGCAGCGCTATCATAGCCTCTGCGGATTTTGCCTGGTTTAATGCATTTACCAGCCTTGTTCTGGTGGCATTATAACTTATTTGTATCTGCCTTAACTCCACCGCGGTGATATTAAGCCTTTTATATCTTTCTGTGGCAATCCCGATATTTTCCTTTGCAGTTACCAGGTTCTTTGTTTCAAGTTCAATAATCTTCCTGGCATTTGAGTAGTTGATGATGGC
>JACFNA010000205.1 GCA_019455085.1 Chitinophagaceae bacterium | reverse complement strand
AAAGTGGTTGCCTTCTGTAAAAGGAAAATACGTGATGATCAGTATGGCACAACCCACCGGAAGGCCTGATGCTGACTGGAAACAATATGGAACTGAAGAATCAATCAAGAAAATGAATCACGAAAGAGATTCACTCACAAGAGCATGGTCGCAGCGTGTTTCAAAGACAGGATACAACACACGTACCTTGCCTGTAGCTTTAGAGAAAGCCGGTGCGGTAGGTATTCTTACAAATTATTGGAGTAAAGAATACGGCGCTGACAAAATCTTTTCTGCCTACACAAAGAACATTCCCACGGTAGATATTTCTCTTGAAGACTATGGGCTGGTGTATCGCCTTGTGGATGGCGGCACACCTGTGAAACTTAATATTCAGGCTGATAGCAAAGAAACAGGTGTTCAACCCACATTTAATACTATCGGTGAAATTAAAGGAACTGAGAAACCTAATGAGTACGTTTTGCTTTCAGCTCACTTCGACTCATGGGATGGTGGTACGGGCGCCACTGACAACGGCACAGGTACACTGACAATGATGGAAGCTATGAGACTCCTCAAAAAATATTATCCAAACCCTAAGCGGACTATCCTGGTAGGACATTGGGGAAGTGAAGAGCAGGGACTTAACGGTTCACGAGCCTTTGCAGAAGATCATCCCGAAATAATGAAGGGGATGCAGGCATCTTTCAATCAGGACAATGGAACCGGAAGAATAGAGAATATTTCCGGACAGGGATTCCTGTATGCTTATGAATATCTTCAAAGGTGGCTTGCTGCTACACCTTTTGATGCAAGGAAGGATGTGAAGACCACCTTTCCCGGATCACCCTCTGGCGGAGGTTCAGACAATGCCTCTTTTGTAGCAATGGGAGCCCCTGGCTTTAGTTTGGGAAGCCTTAGCTGGGGTTATTTTAGTAATACATGGCATACTAACCTGGATACATACGACAAGATTGTTTTCGATGATGTGCAGAAGAATGCGATATTAACTGCCGCATTGGCATACATGGCAAGCGAAGATCCTTCTTTCTTTAACAGGGAAAAGGCAGTGTTACCTAACAATCCTTTTACAGGGCAGCCGGGAGCATGGCCTAAAGCAACTCCCCCTACCAGAAAAGGTGGGTTAGATTAGTAAGGGATTACTTTTTGATTGATACAATTATTAAGGGAGCAGCAATGACTCCCTTTTTTGTGCACCTGTGAATTCTTGTAGTGTACAAAGAATCCGTAATAAAAATAATCAGGCCTGCTTTAGAAAGTTAACTCGAAATTGAATAGGAAGAGAGACAAAGAAAAATCTGTACCCGGGACGGGAGTTGAACCCGTACAGCCATTGCTGGCCACAGGATTTTAAGTCCTGCGTGTCTACCAGTTCCACCACCCGGGTAAGAATTTCACAGAGCTGCCTCTAAACAAAAAAAGCAGGTCACCTGCTTTTTATTAGAAGTGATGAGCGGAAGACCGGGCTCGAACCGGCCACCCCGACCTTGGCAAGGTCGTGCTCTACCAAATGAGCTACTTCCGCTAATAATTTATAAGAACTATTGATTAATGGGCTGCAAAAATAGGGGAACAAATGTTGCAGCCAAAATTTTTATTTATACTGTGGATTATATTGCGTATTTGTGGGTATCTCCACTTTAGGCTTACCCTTATACCGGTTGACATAAAGACCATAGGTCATTCCCGCAAACAGCGCTAAAACAATAGCTACCTGGCAATAAAATAAAAACCGGGAAGTGCTGACCCAGCTACGGGCAATGTCTGTATTATTATTCTCGATTTCTTCGTGTTGCATGGTTAAGATTTTATTGTTGACAAAAATAACAGTTTGATTTGAATTATCATTTCTTAATCTTCACAATATCCGAAAATATTTTTTTGCCTCTGCCAAAGTACTCCCACACAATACTGCCATTATATACGCCGGAATGACTCTTCAAAGGCCTATTGGCTGTGTTGATTCTCTTTTTAATAAACAACCAGCGATAAAATGAAAAGTGCGCCTCTGCAATGGTGAAGCAATACCTGAATTTCCCTGTGAATAAAAACCTGATACCCGCTACGCCATCAAGAACCATTCTTAATAAAATTGTCCCTGCTTTTTCGGACGCACTCAGGTTTTTCCAGATCATAATCAGATTGTTTCTGTAGTTTAAAAATAATTTTCTGGGATTGTCATGTGCCAGGCTGCCACCTCCCAGATGATACACTATAGATGATGGACATACGTAAACTTTTTTTCCATTATTTTTAACCCGCCAACACCAGTCGATTTCTTCCTGGTGGGCAAAGAAAAAATCGTCAAATCCACCTACACCCAGAAAATCATCCGCTCTCACCATCATAGCAGCGCCACTTGCCCAAAACACTTCGCTAATGGAATCATATTGCCCCTTGTCGGTTTCCAGTGTTTCAAATATCCTGCCGCGACAAAACGGGTAGCCTAATCTGTCAATCCAGCCTCCTGCGGCACCTGCATACTCAAACATCGTCCTCTGATTAAGGGATAAAATCTTTGGCTGGCACGCAGCTATAGTGTCATCCGATTCCATCAAATGTAACATTGGCTGAATCCACCCCCTTGTAACCTCCACATCACTGTTGAGTAATATATAGTATGAGGCAGCAATCTCCTTAAGCGCACGGTTGTAACCCTCAGCAAAACCATAATTTTCCCCCAGGCAACAGACTCTCAATGCAGGATACGTTTCCTTCAGAAAGGATACAGAATCATCCGTGGATCCATTATCTGCAATGATAATCTCAGCCTCAGACTCCGAATGTGCAATGACAGAAGGCAAAAATTGCTGTAAATACTTTTTCCCGTTCCAGTTGAGAATCACTACAGCAATATGAGGTTTTAGTGTATCCATCCGTAAGTGAGAATTGCAACAAACATAAAAGTTTTTACGTTTTAAATTTTACCTTTCGTCTTTCTATCTTCAGAACCGGAATACTATGTTCAGACCTTTTCTGAATTTCAGGACCCTACTTGCCTTGATTGCCGTAGCTATTGTGACCGGTACCATCTTTTATTCCAATTATCTGTCGAAGAAAATTGCAGAGGAAGAACGCGAAAAAATCAGTCAATGGATTGCTGCCAATAATTTTATAGCTGCTGCGCCTCCCCAGGCTGATATTACCCTCGCCAGCCAGATACAACAAAACAATAACGACATACCTGTAATCTGGACTAACGAGAAAGACAGTATTATCGACTTTAAGAACCTCGATTCACTCAAGGCGAGGTCTAAAGAATACGTCAGAAAAAAGTTGGCCGACTTTAAGAAGAAAAATGCACCGCTCGTGGTAGTACTTAACCGATCGCCTTATGTAGCAGATAAATATTATTATGACGATTCGCTGCTCCTGAAGCAGATCAGATATTTTCCGACGGTACAGCTATTGATCGTGGCTCTCTTTATTCTGGTGGTGATTTATTCAATAACAGTGAGAAATAAAGCCACTCAGAATCAGGTATGGGCTGGTATGGCAAGAGAAACTGCCCATCAACTGGGCACACCGCTCACCTCGTTGCAGGGCTGGGTGGAGATACTGAACGAAGCGCCGGAAAGCAGAGAGATAGCGCAACAAATGCAGAAAGATGTTACCAGGCTGCGCCTGATCAGTGATCGCTTTGGGAAAATCGGAAGTGCACCACACCTTGAACCCAATAACATAGTTGCGCTGGTAAGTAATATGATTGCTTATATCAAAAGAATTGCACCCGAGAAAGTCAGATTTGATCTTCATGCCGACAATCCTGACATCACAGCAAAAGTCTCTGCCCCGCTTTTTGATTGGGTGATTGAAAACCTGCTAAAAAATGCACTTGACGCAATGGATGGAAAGGGAGAGATTAAGATTGTGATTTCAGAATCCGACAGCCAGGTGACTCTGGATATTAAGGACGATGGTAAGGGAATGACAAAGAATACCATCAGCAAAATCTTCAAGCCGGGATTCACAACCAAAAAAAGAGGCTGGGGATTAGGGCTGTCGCTTTGCAAGAGAATTGTAGAACAATACCACCAGGGACAGTTGTTTGTTAAAAACAGCGAACCCGGGAAAGGCACCACCTTCAGAATCATTCTGGATCGGTTATAAATGAATTTCCGGGTATCGCGACCGATGGTACGGCCTCTAATGGCTACACAAAATTTTGTGTCCCATTTTGTCTCTTTTAGTAATCAGATATTTTTCGTTATACTCGTTCGGCTCTATTTCAATAGGGAGCGTTTCTACAATTTCAAGTCCGTAACCGAGTAACCCTACCCTCTTTTTGGGGTTATTGCTTAGTAGCCTGATTTTTGAAATTCCCAAAGCTCTTAATATCTGAGCACCCACTCCATAATCCCTGTTATCCGCCTTAAAACCGAGTTTCAAATTGGCTTCTACAGTATCAAGCCCCTGTTCCTGCAGTTTATATGCTTTGAGTTTGTTTAGCAGGCCAATACCTCTTCCTTCCTGGTTCATATAGAGCACAAGGCCTTTCCCTTCTCTCTCTACCATTTGCATCGCGGTATGTAACTGATCTCCGCAGTCGCACCTGAGCGACCCCAGAATATCACCCGTCAGGCAACTGCTGTGCACACGCACCATAACCGGTTCGCCCTCTTTCCAGTCTCCTTTCTTTAGTGCCAGGTGTACTTCGTTGGTATTTACCTGCGTGAAGGCGATAAGCTCAAATTCACCCCATTTAGTGGGCATTTTCACTCGCTCCTCTTCCCGTATAAGTGTTTCATTTCTGAGCCGATACTGAATCAGGTCCTTGATAGAAATCAGTTTGAGATTATGAAAATCAGCTATTTTCCTTAATTCAGGCAATCGGGCCATTGTGCCATCTTCATTCATTATTTCAACCAGCACACCCGCCTCTCCATGGCCTGCTATCTTCGCCAGATCTACTGTAGCCTCAGTGTGGCCCGCTCTGCGAAGCACACCGCCATTCCTGGCTTTAAGCGGAAAAATGTGGCCGGGCCTTCCCAGATCAGATGGTTGGGTTTCCGGATTTATAATTGCCTGCACAGTCTTTGCGCGATCATGTGCTGAGATACCGGTGGTGCATCCATGGCCTAAGAGGTCGACACTCACTGTGAAGGGGGTAGCATGCAGTGCAGTGTTTTTCTGAACCATCAGGTCCAATTCCAGTTCATCGCACCGGGACTCAGAAATAGGCATACACACAAGCCCCCGCCCGTACTTACTCATAAAATTTATAATTTCGGGTGTCACATTCTTTGCCGAAGTCACAAAATCACCTTCGTTTTCTCTGTCCTCAT
>JACFNA010000004.1 GCA_019455085.1 Chitinophagaceae bacterium | reverse complement strand
CGTAGGCAATCACGATATGTGGATGCGCGGATATTTTGAAAAAGAACTGAAAATGCTTGTACACTATGAGCCTGTTTCCATTGATCTGCAGGGAAAAAAGTTCCAGATAGGGCACGGTGACGGTCTTGGCCCCGGCGATCATCGATACAAGTTTCTCAAAAAAGTCTTCAGAAACAAAATAGCCCAGACCTGCTTTGGAGCCATTCCTCCTTCATGGGGAATGGGGCTGGCCAACTACTTCAGCCGTAAGAGCCGCGCAGCCACCGGCACTTCAGACAAAGACTTTCTGGGAGAAGATAACGAATGGCTGATCATCCACTGCAAAGAAACACTGAAGAAAACACACTATGATTACTTTGTTTTCGGCCACAGGCATCTGCCATTAGATATTGCAGTGGGCGAAAATAGCAGATACATCAACACCGGAGACTGGATTAACTATAACAGCTATGCTGTATTCGACGGTCACGATATGGCACTTCGTTACTTTAAAGAAGAAAAATCATGAGAGGGCTGATGGGCACGATACTGCTACTGGGAGCCATCTCCACCTGCCAGGCTCAGACAGGTATAAGCCTGAAACAGGCAGCCATATTACCTTATGATGTTGCTTACTTCGCCACAGGAAACACCGGTGAGTTATTTATCATCACTCCCGAAAATCAATTAAAAAAATATGATGCGAACGGGGATTCTGTGGGTGTATTCAACGAGGTAAAAAAGTTTGGCAGGCTTTCTTCAGTGGAAGCACAAAACCCATGGAAAACCATTCTTTTCTATGAGGACTTTGCCACAATCGTACTACTTGACAAATACCTGAAGATTACTGCAACCATAAGGCTCAGAGAAAAAAATATTTTTGGTGTAAAGACGGCTACGACCAGTTACGATAACTATATATGGATTTTCGACCCGGGAGATTCTAAAATCAAGAAAATTGACAACAATGGCAACATCCTGCTATCCTCAACCGACCTCCGTCAGGTGATGAGCAGTGTGCCCAATCCCGACCGGATTATCGATAACGACGGATTGCTCTATTTATACGATCCCAACCAGGGGGTTTTTATTTTTGATTACTATGGCGCTTTCAAATCATTGCTGCCATATAAAGGGTGGGACTATCTATTTGTTTCAGGCAAAAGAATTACAGGTATTGACAAGAAGATGCTCTACCAATACACGCCTCCACTCCCTGTTGCAACTGAAACCGAGCTGCCGCCCGCATTACAAAACGCATCACTAATGAGTATCAGTAATCGCAAACTGTATGTATTAAAAGAAGGGATACTCTCTGTCTATAATATTGAATGAGTACTTCAGACTGCTGAATGAAAGCCTATTTGGAGTTAATAATGTCTGCGAGCTCCTTGTCCCACATACCCGTCTTTCCATATTCAATCAGTCGCCCCTTCTCTCTTCCATTTTCCATCACAATAATAGTGGGTGCATTATGTACATTCATTGCCTGAGGCAGATGATTAGGCATCTCCTTATTCTGATCCATTGCAAATATGGCCATCCTGTCTTCGGGGAATCCTGCCGCCTCCTGAATCTTGAAAAACTTTGGAATTACAAAATGACTATCCTCGCACCAGGTGCCTGCGAAGATTATAAGGTAAATCTTGTCTTTATGAGTTTTGAGCGCCTCCACAGCTTCCTGGTTTACTTCAGGGTAGATACGCTGACTCTCAGCATACCAGGGAAATGCCGGTGTGGCAATATCACTTTTTCTGATCGATCCCAGATAGATTTTCTCACCCGTTGCTGAATCAGTTACAACCTGGTAAGAAGGCTGGCTGTAGGTGTTTGATAACATAAATAATGAAATTAAGGTTAACACAAAAGGTTTCATACGGTTACAAATTCTCTTTAAACTGAGTCAAAAATAGTTTTAATTTTTCAAGAGAGGCTATAAGCTCAAATTTCTGAAGCGCTGCTTTCTCATTTTTCAAATACTCCTTTGCACCTTCAATCGTGTATTTCCTTTCGCGTAGTAAATGATTGATCAGATAAAGCATTTTTACATCCTCCGGCCTGAAATGGCGATCGCCTTTTCTGTTTTTTCGCGGCTTGAGCATCTTAAACTCGTTCTCCCAAAAACGGATAAGAGAGGTCTGCTCCCCAAACATCTTTGCTACCTGCCCGATGGGATAATAAGACTTTTTGAACAGTTCTTCGTCCGGCGGCAATACCACATCTTTGGGCACCCCCTCCTTCAGGCTCCTTCGTCCTGATCGCACCGTTTTCTTTTCCACGTTGTCTGCCGGATTTTGTGGTTTATCAGCTACCTTCCTGACCTTCTCTTTTTCGGCGGGCTTATCATCTCCGGGCTCCGGAAAAAATTCATTAAAATCAAATTCCAATTGCTTCATGATAGCAAGGCTTTCCTTTTTCTGGTTTCAGTCAGCTCCGCAAAATGGGTATCCTGAATAATTACGCCCAAACAAAGCTATTTCGCTTTTTCTTTAAAGCATCCTGAAATATTACCTTTGTCGGCTAATAGCAAAGATAAACCGCACAGCTCCAAAAAGAGCCTTAAAATCAGTAAAACATTTATGAAAAGCAGCAGTGAGATCCGGCAGATATTTCTTGATTTTTTCAAAGAGAAAGGACACGCTATAGTGCCCTCGGCTCCAGTAGTAGTGAAAAACGATCCCACGCTATTGTTTACCAATGCGGGCATGAATCAGTTCAAAGACTATTTTCTCGGAAACAAAGTGCCACCTTCAGCACGGGTAGCGGATACTCAAAAATGCCTCAGGGTAAGCGGCAAACATAACGATCTGGAAGAGGTGGGTGTGGATCACTATCACCATACTCTTTTTGAAATGCTGGGAAACTGGAGTTTTGGCAATGGCAATACAGCTCCGGCACCCTATTTTAAAAAAGAAGCTATCGCATGGAGTTGGGAACTGCTGACCAGCCGGCTGGGTATTGCAGGTGAAGACTTGTATGTTACCGTATTCGAGGGCGATGATTCAGAAGGGCTTCCGCCTGACGAAGAATCATTCAACCTGTGGAAAGAATGGGTTCCGGAAGATCATATATTATATGGTAACAAGAAGGACAACTTTTGGGAGATGGGAGATACCGGCCCCTGTGGGCCCTGCACTGAAATACACTTCGATGCCAGAAGTGCGGCTGAAAAGCGCACAACTGCCGGAAGGGATCTGGTTAATAAGGATCATCCCGAAGTGATTGAAATATGGAATGTCGTCTTCATCCAGTTTAACCGCAAAAGCGATAACTCACTGGAACCTCTTGCGGCAAAGCACGTAGATACGGGCATGGGATTCGAAAGGCTGGTGCGTGTATTGCAAAATAAAAAGAGTAATTATGATACGGATATCTTCACAAATACTATTCGGGAAACTGAGAAGTTATCTGGAGAAAAATATGAGGGGAAGGATACGCGAAAGGATATTGCTTTTAGAGTAATTGCAGACCATATCCGCGCTATCGTGTTTCCGATTGCAGACGGACAACTACCTTCCAACACGGGTGCCGGCTACGTAATCCGCAGAATTCTACGCCGTGCCGTACGCTATTACTTTACCTACCTGAATGTAAAGGAACCGATGTTGTATAAGCTGGTGCCGCTCATTGCTACGCAATTTGAGGATGTATTTCCTGAGCCAAAGCAGCAACTAAAGTTTATCGAAACGGTAATCCATGAAGAAGAAAACAGCTTTCTGAAGACTCTGGGTTCCGGGCTTAAGCGGTTGGAGACTATCCTCGCCGAAAACCAGAAGACCATCGAAGGGGCCGTAGCTTTTGAATTGTTCGATACCTATGGCTTCCCGATAGACCTCACCCAACTAATCGCATCTGAAAACAATGCCGCTGTAGATATGAAGGGGTTCGAAGCAGAGATGGCGCAACAAAAAAATAGAAGCCGGGCAGCTACCCAGATCAGGACCGGCGACTGGATTACAGTACGCGAAGGCGCTTCAACCGAATTCAAAGGATATGAAACACTGGAAACAGAAAGCAAAATACTAAAGTATCGCAAGGTCAACATCCAGCAGAAAGAGTCCTTCCAGATTGTGCTGGATCAGACTCCCTTTTATGCAGAGAGTGGCGGGCAGGTAGGCGATACCGGATTACTGATATCGGGAAAAGAAAAAATAGAAGTGTTTGATACCAAAAAGGAAAACGACCTTATACTTCACTTTACCTATCAGTTACCCTCAGACGTGGAGCAAACTCTTACCGCACAGGTGGACTCGCAAAAAAGAAAACAGACCATGAGCCACCACAGTGCCACTCATCTGATGCATGCGGCGCTGCGAAAGGTGCTGGGCAATCACGTAGCACAGAAAGGGAGCCTCGTCAACAGCGAATACCTGAGGTTCGACTTTTCACATTTTACCAAAGTGGCTGCTGAAGAATTACAACAGGTAGAAGCAATCGTAAACGCCCACATCCGGGATAACGATCCGGTGACAATCGAATATCTTCCTAAAGAAGAAGCTTTGAAGCGGGGTGCCATGGCACTTTTTGGTGAAAAGTATGGCGATACCGTTCGGGTAGTTACGATGAACGAACAATACTCCGTTGAACTCTGCGGAGGCACACACGTAACCCGTACGGGAGATATAGGATTTTTTAAAATCATTCTTGAAACAGCGGTAGGTGCCGGTGTCAGAAGGGTAGAGGCACTGAGTGGGCCTGCAGCTGAAAAATATATTGAAAGCCAGCTGGGCGCGTATCAGTCACTGAAGGCCAAAATGAAAAATCCTAAAGACCCCGAAAAAGCACTCGACCACCTTCTGGAGGAAAACAGCAGCCTGAAAAAAGCGCTGGAAAAAGAAGCTGCACTAAAAGCAAAATCCATAGCAGAAAGGCTCATAAAGGAATCCGAACAAGTTAATGGCACGGGCTTTATAGGCAAGGTAGTTCAGGATGCAGATATGAATCTGATTCGTGAAATCGCAGGACACCTCAAAAAAGAACTCACTCACCACCTGGCAGTTGTGGCATCCGCTCACAATGGAAAAGCCGCAGTGGCTGTGGTAATAAGCGACAACATTCAAAAGGATAATGGCCTGGATGCCGGAAAAATCATCAAATCTATTATTGCACCTGCCATTAAAGGCGGTGGTGGCGGCAATGCAGCGCTGGCAACTGCCGGGGGGCAGGATGTGAGCCGGTTCGAAAAATTAATAGAGGAGGTGCGGGCGCTACTGTAACGGCCTTGTTAAATCGCTGTAAAAGAACGTTAATATCCGGTTTGTTTTTTCCGAAAATATTCGTAGATAAATAAATTGCGTTTATATTTGTTCTACGTTATTTTTCGTACATTAAACTCTTCAGCATGAAAAGAATACTATTTCTGATTCCTGCATTTCTATTCGGGACACTGTCTGTCAGCCCTGTACACGCGCAGGAGCAGTCGCAAGACCAAAAAGAAATTACCATACGCCTGAAGTCTGGCGAAGTAAAAACCATAAAGTCCGGCGAGATGAGTCCGCTAATCGTAGAGGGAAAAGCAATTTCCCCCGGCGATATCCAGTCAATAACTGTTACGCGTAATCGTTCACGCCGGAGGGGCCCCCGAACTGTCCAGGGATATAAGCTGGATGGGATTACTTTCCTTGGGGTAGCCACACAGAAAAATGATAAGGGAGCAGAGATTACTGAAGTGAGTTCCGGAAGCCCCGCAGAGAAAGCCGGGTTGCAAAAGGGAGATATTATTACAAAGCTTCACGAAACTGCCATCGATGGCCCTGAAGCCCTTTCTAAAGCGGTGAGATCCCTGAAACCGGATCAGAAGGTTAACATAGAAATCCTCCGCAACGGCAAAAAACAGACACTTTCAGCCGTCTTGGGCGAGCAAAACAACCGTATGACAATTATTGACGTAGATTCTGTTATAAGCCGTTTCGGGCCATTTGACCAGTTCAATTTTAAAATGCCGGATAGTTCATTTAAAGGTTATCTATTCAGGAGATTACCCTATTTCCCGCGTTCAGAAGATATTTACGGATTCCGGATCAGGCCACGATCAGGCCCTTCATTAGGTTTGCAAATTCAGGAAACAGAAAACAGTAATGGTGTAACCGTGCTCAAGGTAACTCCTGATTCTTATGCCGACAAGGCCGGCATTAAAGTAGGCGACCTTATCACTTCTATCAATGGTAACACCATCAAGAGTGTGGACGACGTGACAGGAAAAATCACCGGTAAAGAAGGAGAAGAATATAAGCTCAATCTTATCCGCGATAAGAAACCAATGACAGTCACCATCAAAGTGCCAAAGAAATTAAAGAAGGTGGAACTATAGTCACCATGTTATAACTCATTATAAAGCGTCATAAAAAAACTGTGGCGCTTTTTTTTCGAAACACCCGGATTGGGATCGGCTCTGAAACCCACAATACACAGCCCCCGGAAAATCTGTTACCTTAGGATACTGTACCGCAAAACATCCCATATTAATAATCATCCTCGTCCGGTTAAATTCTTCAAATAAGGCTAAAGCCCTTGTTTGAATAAGCCCTTTATAGTACTGCTCTAAAGGGCAGCGCAATAAATTTAAAACCTAAGCCCACTGGGATTTAGCCCAACTTAGTCGGACAGTAATAATTAAGAATACTGTGATGGTACATGCCAGAATTATTACCTTTAAGCAACCTAATATCAATCTATATGCGCCTGAAACACCTCCTCGCAATCTTAGCCCCTTTCTTTCTGGCCAACCTCAACACCGCAAATGCCCAGGTCAATGTTCAAGACTCGCTGGCCCTGGTAGATTTCTATAACAGCACCGATGGGCCAAACTGGCGTGATCACACCAACTGGAATTCATCGTCTCGGGTAGCCACATGGACAGGGGTCACTGTGAGCGGAGGAAGAGTCACCGGAATCGAAATGATGGGAAATCTTATTAAAGACACAATCCCTGAAAGTTTCGGCGACCTGACCGGATTGGTTTTTCTCAACCTTATCGACAATCAACTCTCCGGTTCCATCCCCGTTACAGTGGGTAACCTGGCCAATCTGGAAAGCCTGAACCTGGGGGCAAACTATCTTACAGGATCCATCCCGCCTTCGTTAGGCAACCTGTCTAAGCTGAAGTATTTGTATCTCTACTCCACTTATCTGACAGGGAGTATCCCTCAATCCATTGCTAATATCGGAAGTTTACAAACCCTCGATCTCCAGTACTCACGACTGAGCGGCCCTATTCCACAGGCACTAATCCGGGAAAACTTTATGCTTTCACTAAACAATAACCGATTCAATTTCGCAGACCTGGAGCCTTTTGTCCAGGCAGCCAAAACGTTTTCTGAAACTCACTCTGGTTTTGAGCTGTATTACCAGGATCAGGCAAAGATACCTATATACAACACTTCCGGCACCCTGACCGCCGCTTCGGGTGGTACCCCTGCAAATACTACCTGGACATGGTACAGAAATGGGTCCCCCGTAACCACCATCACAGGAGACGGCGCCTATGTACCCACTACACCGGGAGTTTATTACACCACTGTCACCAACTCTGTTGTTACAGACCTGACACTCACAAGCGATACGATTGTAGTGAACTATACAGTTCCCGAAACTTCACACGGTGGAAGCACTACCATCACAGAATCCACCACTGTCGCTAACATAACTGACGGACTTAACATCATCGCTACACTGATCCCCACAGGCACTACAAACAAGCTATCCGGAGAAGTATCGGCTGAAATGACCAAAGACCCTTCTGTAAATACTACCGGTGGAATCCCTTATGTACAACGCCATTACGACATCGAACCGGCTAGCAACGCTAATAATGCTACAGCAACCATCGTCCTATATTTTACACAGCAAGACTTTGATGACTACAATAGCTATGTTACCAATAACGACCTTGGGTTAGCGCTGCTCCCGACTAATAAGGCAGATAATGGAAAAGTTAGAATCACTCAATACCACGGCACATTTACAGGAACCCCCGATCCTGATAATTACAGTTCGGGAAGCACCGCATTTATCACACCCACCGTTGAATGGCGTGATGATATTCAGGCATGGGCACTTACCTTTCCTGTAACAGGATTCAGCGGGTTCTTTGTGAGTACTGCCGAAAACGCACTGCCGGTTACACTAATACACTTCGAAGGAAACATACAGCAAAACACCGTCGTGCTACAATGGCAAACTACAAACGAAATACACACCAAAGAATTTGAAGTAGCACGCAGCACCAATGGAAACTCCTTTGTAACCATAGGTAAGATACCCGCAGCATCCACAGCAGGAAATCATAACTACAGATTCGAGGACAGATTCCCTCAGGAGAGAAGCAACCTATACCGCCTTAAAATTAATGATAAGGATGGGCGCTTTACGTATAGCCATACTATTAATATAAATTTCACTGCACCTTCAGCAGTAATGGAAGTTTATCCTAATCCTGCTACAGTCGTCCTGCACCTGAGAGTCAGAGCAGAAAAGGCACAATCGGTGATTGCAACTGTTACTAACGCAACCGGAGCTACGGTACTCAGACAACCTTTAAAACTAAATAGCGGGCTAAACTATCCGGAGATTCATATTTCGCAACTTGCAACCGGCGTGTATTATCTGAATACCACAATAGATGGGGCAACCAGTAAAATAACCTTCCTGAAGAAATAAGAAGATTTGCGAATGGGTTAGACCAGACTAAACGACAGAAATAACAACCGCTATGGCGGTTGTGCAAAAACACAACAGTTTCGGCCTTAATACCACCGGACAGTCCGGTTAATTGCAATTTTTTAAAATCGTACTGATTATCTGTCAAACCTATACGAAATACCGAAGGTGGTAAAGAGCCGGTCTTCAGAAGCAAATAAGGAATGCCCTACCGCAATATCCAATTGCATCTGTGGATGCACCAAATACAACAGTCCTGCATCAATATTATGTTCCGAAAGGGCAGAGGCTATTGTGGAGAAATATTCCAGATACGCTGACACCTTCTCAGTGGCATCATAGCCCAGGCCGGCTGTCAGTATAAGATTATCGAACCTGTGTGTGGTGCCCACATTGTATCCTAAAGTAAACCTGTCGGTTATTTCATTTTCAAACGCAAGTGTCAGTTCGGACCCCCATGTATCTGACTGAAAATCTTTGCTTGCCAGCTTTCCGTATGATAAATACCCTGAAAAAGAAATGGCCGGAAGGATATTTCTCTGCTGCACAATTCTTTGTTTCACACTAAAAGTAATGGGCTTCACCCCTTTATTATCCTGTTCTTTACCTGCGTCGACTAACAATCTGAGCTCGGTAGTACGGCCCACACCATATCGAAGCAGCAGGTTGTTCTCAAATACCCTGTCTGCTATCATAAGTCCGTTCTCCAGTTGAAAAGACCCTTTGGAAACTGTGTAAACCCCATCGCTCTGATCAGGTCGGTCGGTATTTATTTTTTCTTTCTGTGCCTGACTAATACCTGAAATACATAAGCATAAGACAAGAAGAGAGAATGTTCTAAGTTTTTTCACCATAAAAAATTTTAGGAGATTACCGTTTGATAGAATACTATCGGGTAACTGCATTGCTATAACCTTTGAGTACAAATTATTCGTAAAGATAACCAAAATGGTGCCGAACTCTCTTTCCATACGATGGACAACCAACCGGCCAAAAACTATTTACCTGCCGAAGAAATCATCACCCCTGATGCGAGTGCCTCGCCGGTGCCCGCATTCCTTCGCTTAAAAATCGTTTACTTTTGCAAAAAATAATTAGTAGCATAATGAACAAAGGACCCGTTTCACAGTTTATCGAACATCATTACAGACATTTTAATGCAGCCGCACTGATGGATGCAGCCAAAGGGTACGAAGCACACCTTGCCGAAGGTGGCAAGATGCTTATATCTATGGCGGGTGCTATGAGTACCGCCGAATTAGGTATTTCACTGGCAGAGATGATCCGGCAGGATAAAGTGGCAATCATCAGTTGCACCGGAGCCAACCTTGAAGAGGACATTATGAATCTGGTAGCACACAGCCATTACAAGCGGGTGCCGCATTATCGCGACCTGAGCCCACAGGAAGAATGGGAGCTTCTGGAAAATCATTACAACCGCGTCACGGATACCTGTATCCCTGAAGAAGAGGCTTTCCGCAGAATTCAACAGCATATATTCAAAATATGGAAAGCAGCAGACGAGAAAGGCGAACGTTACCTTCCGCACGAATACATGTACCAGTTATTGAGGAGCAAAGCGCTGGAGCAGTACTATGAGATAGACCCAAAAAACAGCTGGATGCTTGCTGCTGCAGAAAAGAATATTCCTATCATCGTACCCGGATGGGAAGACAGTACTATGGGCAACATCTTTGCTTCTTATGTCATTAAAGGCGAACTGAAAGCTTCTACCATGAAGAGCGGCATCGAGTATATGGTAGCACTTACGGAGTGGTATCGCCATAACTCAGGCGGCAAAGGCGTGGGATTTTTTCAGATCGGCGGGGGTATCGCCGGTGACTTCCCTATCTGCGTGGTGCCCATGATGTATCAGGATCTGGAATGGACAGACGTTCCATTCTGGAGTTACTTCTGCCAGATATCAGACAGTACTACCTCGTACGGTTCCTACTCAGGTGCGGTTCCTAACGAAAAAATTACCTGGGGTAAACTGGATATTCACACTCCAAAATTCATTGTAGAGAGTGACGCCACCATCGTAGCACCCCTGATATTTGCGTGGGTATTAGGATGGTAATCTTATGATAAACGCAGACATGCTACTGACAGGGCATGTCTGCGTTTTTTTATATTGCATCCTTCTGGTGCGAAATAATAAATTGTATTAACTCTTCAAGCGGTACAGCTGCCCTGTCTGCTGCATCCTGAATTTCTTCTCTGGATACATTTGCTGCGAAATATTTTTCTTTCAGCCGCTTCTTCACACCCTTTAGTTCCATCCCATCGTATCCCGTAGGGCGCATCAGCGAGTAGGCGTGGATAAGCCCTGACAGTTCATCAAATGCATACAACATCTTATCCATCCTGGTGACAGGCTCCACTTCAAAATGAACCGGGCCATGTGAAGCAATAGCATGAATCACCTCGGGGTCAATATGCCTGCGTTCCAACTCTTCAATGATCCTCTTACAATGTGCTTCGGGCCACTGGTCCCAGTCTGCATCATGTAGCAGGCCCGCTATATACCAGCGGTGCTGATCTGCATCACTCAGTTTTTCGCGCTCCTTTGCCCACTCCTTCATCAGGTGCCCCACCTGCTTCATGTGTAACTGTAATTTGGGATTCAATACCCACTCGTTCAGTAGTGCGAATGCCTCTTCAGTTGTGAGCACATTGCCTGCATCTTCCGGGCGGCCAAATTCCTGACGGCCTATGATCATTGACATAACAGCTAATTAAAATTCTACATTCTTTGGATAACGCGGGAATGGAATCACATCCCTGATGTTGGTCATCCCAGTGATAAACTGTACCATCCTTTCGAATCCGAGTCCGAATCCCGCATGCGGTACGGTACCAAATCTGCGAATATCCAGGTACCAAAACAGTTCCTCCTCTGATATGCCCATCTCCTTCATCCTCGATTGCAATTGATCCAGACGCTCTTCCCTCTGCGATCCTCCCACGATTTCTCCGATACCCGGAGCCAGAATATCCATTGCGGCTACCGTCCTGCCATCTTCATTCTGCCGCATATAGAATGCTTTAATCTCCTTCGGATAGTTATACAGGATCACCGGTTTCTTAAAATGTTTTTCCACCAGATATCTCTCATGTTCGCTCTGCAGGTCGATGCCCCATTCATTTACCGGATACTGGAATTTCTTTTTCTTATTATGATTAGAATTTTTCAGAATATCTATCGCCTCTGTATATGTAATCCTTTCAAAATTATTATCAATTACAAATTGCAGTTTCTCCACCAACCCCATCTCACTTCTTTCCTGTTGCGGCTTTTGTTTCTCTTCTTCGGCAAGCCTGTTTGCCAGAAAAGCCATGTCGTCAGGGCAATGTTCAAGCGCATACCTGATGATATACTTAATAAAAGCTTCTGCAAGGTCCATGTTATCTTCGAGATCATAAAAGGCCATTTCGGGCTCTATCATCCAGAACTCTGCCAGGTGTCTTGCCGTATTACTATTTTCTGCACGAAAAGTAGGTCCAAACGTATAAACGTTTCCCAATGCCGTGGCCGCTAATTCGGCCTCTAACTGGCCGCTTACGGTAAGGTTTGCCGACCGCCCAAAGAAATCTTCCTTAAAGTCCACTTTTCCATGCTCATCTTTTGGGACATTCGACAGATCAAAATTGGTCACGTGAAATGTCTCTCCGGCACCTTCAGCATCAGAAGCGGTAATAATCGGCGCATGTAAGTACACAAATCCCTTGTCCACAAAAAACTTGTGGATTGCATAAGCCACAATGCTCCTCACCCGAAATACCGAAGCAAACGTATTAGTACGAAATCTCAGATGTGCGATTTCTCTGAGAAATTCAAGGCTGTGTTTTTTGGGTTGAAGGGGATACTTTTCGGCATCGCTATCCCCCAGGATATCTATCTGATCAGCTACCAGTTCCACCCTCTGGCCTTTCCCCGGTGACGCCACCACTTTTCCTGTGGCACGAATAGCCGCGCCGGTATTGAGCCTCTTCAGAAGTGCATCCTCAAATTTGCCCAACGGGGCTACTACCTGAAGGTTAGTATTGGTGCTCCCATCGTTAAGTGCTATAAACTGATTATTACGAAATGTACGCACCCATCCCATTACAACCATATCTTCTCCCGGCTGCGCTTCGTTCAATACCTTCGCTACTTCTGTCCTTTTGTTAAACATCAGATATTTTTTTAGGGTGCAAATATACTCAACATGGTAAAAAGGCGGCGAGTACAATAGATTTCAGCCTTTTTTCGTTTAAAACCGGAGTACGTTTCCCAAAATTTTATCTCAAAAAAAATTCATTTAATTAAATTTGCTGTAATATTGCAGCAGTAAACCACGCAGATTTCAAAACTGCTACGTTCCTATAAGAATCCACTTCCAATAAATATCATATCGTTTTTTTTCAAACTGCAAGGTTTTTTGACTAATAATTTTTGAGTCCGACTTATGTATAACATACACCAACTGAACGACATGCTCGTTCCTGAGTTGCTTGATATTGCTGAGCAGCAAAACATCCCTGAAGTTCAGCACCTGAAAAAACAAGATCTAATAGAAAAAATAATTAATAACCAATCCACAATGGAAAACGAGAAAAAAGAGACTTCCGAAGGTGCTCGCCCCAAACGTAAACGCATCGTCAAGCCGGCCGGTGGCAATAAAGAAAATGAATCTGCTGCCACTCCTGAAAGCAAAGAGGACACCGGTGCCATGCAAAGCGCAGAACCCGCCAGAAAAGTACAGGATCGGAGAAAACCCGTTATAAAAAGCAAGCCGACTCCACAGGAGAATGTTTCGGGTGAAGTAACGGCTGATAAGGCAGGTGTTGAAGAGAATGGAGAAGAACTGGCCGACCCCAAAACCATAGCCCCATCCCTTCTGGAAATGCTTAAAGACGATGAAGAAGTAGATTTGGAACTCCCCGAAGAAATTGCTGAAGAAGAGGCTACTCAGGCGATGCCACAACAAAAGCAAAAGAAAGAAACCAATTTCAATCTGGAATTTGACGGTATCATCGAAGCAGAAGGAGTATTGGAAATGATGCCCGACGGATATGGTTTTCTCAGAAGCAGCGACTATAACTACCTGTCGTCTCCCGACGATGTATATGTATCTCCAAGCCAGATAAAGCTCTTCGGACTCAGAACAGGTGACACCGTAAATGGCACAGTGAGGCCCCCAAAAGAAGGAGAAAAATATTTTGCCGTACTCAAGGTGGACACAATCAACGGCAAGAAGCCGGAAGAAGTGCGCGACCGGGTACCATTTGACTATCTGACACCCTTATTTCCTTACGAAAAGCTCAATCTTTTTACCGGCCCTACCAACTACAGCACACGTATTATGGACCTGTTTACTCCCATAGGTAAAGGGCAGAGGGGATTGATTGTAGCACAACCCAAGACGGGTAAGACCATGCTGCTCAAGGAAGTTGCCAATGCCATCGCAGCTAATCATCCTGAATGTTACCTGATGATAGTGTTGGTGGATGAGCGCCCGGAAGAGGTAACCGATATGGAACGCAGTGTGAAGGCTGAAGTAATTGCCTCTACATTTGACGAACCTGCGGAAAAGCATGTAAAAGTAAGCACAATGGCACTGCAGAAAGCCAAGCGACTGGTAGAGAGTGGGCACGATGTAGTGATTCTGCTGGATAGTATCACACGCCTTGCGCGCGCGCACAATACCGTCTCTCCTGCCAGCGGTAAAGTGCTCTCCGGAGGTGTGGAGGCCAACGCCATGCAGAAGCCAAAACAATTTTTCGGTGCAGCCCGTAAGATTGAAAACGGTGGAAGCCTTACCATTATCGCTACCGCATTGGTAGATACAGGAAGCAAGATGGACGAAGTAATCTTTGAAGAGTTCAAGGGAACCGGTAACATGGAGTTGCAGTTGGATCGCAGACTCAGCAACCGCCGCATCTTCCCAGCTATCGATATCATCTCTTCATCTACACGCCGCGACGACCTGCTGATGGATAAGGATGTGCTCCAGAGAATGTGGGTACTTCGTAACCACATTGCCGACATGAACCCGGAAGAAGCCATCAGTATGCTCCTGAAAAATATGAAAGGAACAAAAGATAACTCAGAGTTCCTCACAAGTATGAACGGATAAGATTGAAATATCAAACAAAATTGCCACTGCTCCGCGGTGGTTTTTTTTGCCATGCCAATAGAGAAAACGGACATAGAAGATTTTATTGAAAAGAGCCGGACATATCCGATACTCGACGTGAGAAGTCCGGGCGAATACGCTCATGCCTGTATTCCGGGGGCATATACGCTCCCCATTTTTGATAATGAACAACGGGCCGCTATTGGCACTGCCTACAAACAGCAGGGAAGACCTCAGGCTGTGGACATAGGTATAGGATACTTCGCTGAAAGCATTAAACATATCCCTGATAAAGCATTAGAAATTTTTCAATCGCACGGAAATAAGGGTTTACCTACTTTCATGATTCATTGCTGGCGTGGCGGGATGCGAAGCGAGGCTATCGCATGGCTATTAAGCTTATATGGTTATAAAATCTACCTCCTTAAAGGTGGATATAAGGCATTTAGAAGATGGGCGCTCTCACAGTTTGAGAAGAAATATAATTTCTCTTTGTTAGGCGGATATACCGGATCGGGTAAGACAGAACTGCTTTATGAACTCCGGAAAGAAGGGCATAAAATAATCGATCTCGAAGGGCTTGCCAGCCATAAAGGGTCTGCATTCGGCTCATTGGGGATGGACAATCAGCCATCACAGGAAATGTTCGAAAACCTGCTGGCCATGGAATTGCATAACCAGTCGTCAAAGCCCGGAGATGGCCCCATCTGGCTTGAAGACGAAAGCCGCCATATCGGAATCATACATTTGCCCAACTCAATATGGGATCAAATGAGAGCGAGTCCCCTGTATTTCCTTGAAATACCCGCAAGCCAGCGTCTCGATTATATTACGAAAGGATACGGGAGATTCTCCAATGAAGACCTTGCCGCATGTGTAACGAAAATTAAAAAAAGGCTTGGCGGACTCGAAACACAAAACGCCCTCAATCACCTGAAAAATAACGAGGCGAAGGAATGTTTTGCGATTCTGCTCAGATATTACGACAAATTATATCAACATTCGCTGTTCAACCGTGAAAATATCACGCAGATCCTGCATAAAATACCCTGTGAAAGCGTTACAGTTAAAAACAGTCTGGCCCTAAACCCTCCAAGGTTGACCTGATATGAATTTTAGCTTGAAATCCTTTATCACTATTCTGCTCGCACTGATCTCTTTCAATTCCTTTGCCCAGAAGGATTGGGATATTGCCGGCGTTTGGACAGGAACACTGTTCAATGATTCCACCCAAAAATATATACCGTTCGAAGTGGCGATAAGCCGTTTCAGCGGCGACTTGTCGGGCTATAGTTATACCGTCTTCATGGTGGACAGTATTGCGAATATCGGAGTGAAAGAGGTGACAGTCAAAGAGAGAAACCAGACTTTTACCATTCGCGACAAAAAACTTATTGACGATAACTACACTGAGGCCCCCGACAAAGGGGTATATACCACCCTTGTACTGGAACATACTCAAAATGACACGGCAGATGTGCTGAGTGGAAAATGGTTTACCAACAAAACCAGGTTCTTTTATCCTGTAGGTGGTGCTGTATTTCTTACAAAAAGACGACAGGTTTATAGTACCAATATTATCCCCCGGCTTGAAAAGCTCGGCCTCGCAAACAAACTATCATTCCTGCAGCCAAAGCCTGCAAACGACATCGCCGGCACAAACAAAAACAGAAAAAAATCAAAAGAGTCACCGGAACCTACTATGGCTATAATGGAACCGGAAGTCGTGATTACAGTTCCTAAAAAAGATACATCGCGCCTCATCAAACGCATAGATGCAGATCAACTCACATTACTCATCGATTCCGCCGCGTCTCGTGTTCCTGAAACGATGAAAAAAGCAACAGGTAGCACACCTCCTGCGCAAACAGCAGAAAAAGCAGCCACAGCGGGAGTTGTCAACACCAAAACAGAAGTAGCACAAAACAACGAATCCGCAAAGGCTGACAAACCAAACGCTGCCGCCGCACCCGGTGAAGGCATTGCAAAATCTGGTAAGAAAGAAATTAGAACCGGTGAATCTCAGTCTGGTGAAGTCAATTCCAAAAATGCGCTAATCATACAAGAAGCGAATCAGAAAAAGAATAGCAATTCTGTGGCCGGGATAACCAAAGCCTCCGCCAACACCCCAACAGTGGCTCCAAATACACAAGGTGAGACACCGGGCCGTCAGGACAACACACTCGCTGCCACATCAGGATCACAGGCAGATACGAGGAAAAACAATGTGTTGGAAGTAGTGCCACCCACTACCGGATCCGCCCGGGCCACCGCTAAGAGCGGTACCAGGCAATCATCAGATTCGACATTTGTGTCCTCAAAAGCAGGTCAGCAGGATGATAATACATCGATGAAGGATACACGTAAAAGTATTGAAGATTCAAAGACTGAAAACAAAGGAGCTACTGCCCGGATAAACCAGGAAGAGCACAACAACAGTAAAAAATTAATAAGCAGCAATCCTGCATCTGATAATACCAGCCGCAGTCCGGTACTACCCAAAAGCTCAACAGTAGAGACAATCTCAGCCGCCAAAGAAAAAGCAAACTCCACATCGCCCGAAAACACACAAACAGGATTGGCCTCTCATGACACAGCCCAAAAACAGGTTAAAGCCTCTGAGACCACAACCAATAAGACCACATCCCGGACAGTTAAAAACCCGGAAACAACTTCAGCCCCGACAAAACGCATAACAGCCCCGTCCGGAGAGGGCGAAAAGAACGCCTCAAATGGGCGCACTGGCACAACTGCAGTAGCCAGTGAAGGAAAAGTCACACTACCTGCCCCGGATCTCTCCAAAAGAAAGATTGAAACTATCCAAACCGTTCAACTGGCAAGTGATAGTATCGTGCTTTCTCTCTACGACAATGGAATAGTAGATGGCGACACCGTGAGTATCCTGCTCAATGGAGACGTCCTGCTTTCGCGCATTGGATTAAAGGAAGAAGCTTTTAATCACACCCTTCACATCACTCCGGAAATGGGGGACTCTCTCAACCTTGTAATGTATGCTGAAAACCTGGGTAGCATTCCACCAAACTCAGGGTTGCTTATTGTACGCGACAAAAGCAAAACGTATGAAATTCGGTTTAGCGGCGACCTCCAAAAGAATTCTGCCATAATTTTGCTGCGAAATAAGCAAGATGAATTCAGCCACAAATGATGCTACAATCTACCGTCTTACGGAGTACTCCAAAGGCGCCGGTTGCGGATGCAAGATATCTCCTAAAGTATTAAAAGATATTCTCAGTGAATCAGTCAGCTTCCCCGATGGAAGACTGATTGTTGGGAATAGTGATAACGATGATGCTGCTGTGTATGATCTCCAAAATGGCCTGGCGCTTATTTCCACTACCGATTTCTTTATGCCCATAGTGGACGATGCATATTCTTTTGGGAAAATTGCGGCTGCAAATGCCATCAGTGATGTGTATGCAATGGGCGGCACACCACTTTTATCTGTAGCCATTCTGGGGTGGCCTGAAAAAATACCAGCAACTGAGGCCCGTAAAGTACTTGCCGGCGCCAGAGAAGTCTGCGCACAGGCTAAGATAAGTATGGCCGGAGGGCATAGTATAGAATCTGCAGAACCTTTTTTCGGATTGGCCGTGAATGGTATGGTGGCACTTGAACACCTTAAGCGAAACAATACTGCCAGGCCGGGAGACCTCATTTTTATCACCCAGCCAATCGGCATAGGAATCCTCGCCACTGCTCAAAAAAGAAAAGTCATCACTGAAGACGATGTCACTTTTTTGCTTTCTGAGCTTTCCTCTCTCAACTCCATTGGAGCAGAAGTGGGGAGAATCGGCGAAGTCTCTGCCATGACGGATATCACCGGATTTGGCCTTGCAGGACATCTTCTGGAAATGGCTGAAGGCAGCGGATTGTCGGCTGTTTTAGAATACTCACAGGTACCCATATACGAAAGAGCCAGGCACTATATGAAACAAAGGGTAATGCCCGATGCCACCTACCGCAACTGGAACAGTATGAGTGACAAAATAGAAGTAGCAAAGTCCGTCGATTTCATGGAGGCCTTTGGTATGCTTCCTGATCCTCAGACAAATGGAGGTCTGATGATAGCCATATCGCCTTCTGGTAAGGAAAAACTCATCTCACTATTTGAGCGCTCAGGCCTTCAGGAGTTTGTGCATCCCATTGGATACTTTACCGAAAAGAAAGAAAGAACTATTTTAGTACAATAATGAACTGGGTGCTACTCATAATCGGGGGTTTCTTTGAAATAGGATTTGCCACCTGCCTGGGAAAGGCTAAAGAAGCATCTGGTACCGAATTCGTGCTCTGGATTATCGGATTCTTTGTATGTCTTACTATCAGTATGCTATTACTCTACAAGGCTTCCCTGACAATACCTATCGGTACTGCTTATGCGGTGTGGACGGGTATCGGCGCGTGTGGCACAGTAATCATGGGGCTACTGCTGTTTAATGAACCGGCTGACTTCTGGAGGCTCTTTTTCTTTCCACACTTATCTGCAGCATCATTGGCTTAAAACTTGTGTCAAACTGAACGACAACGAACCCAGGTGAAAGAACTCTCAGCACAAATTATTAATTACTATCATGCGCGGGGAAAGCGGGCTGTGTTCCAGTTAGGAGCAGACTGTAAGTTCATCATCATCTCACAGGCTCCGGGTAAAAAGGTGGACACTACCGGCATTCCCTGGGATGATATGAGTGGGCGCACTCTAAAAAACTGGTTGGGGGTTACAGATGAGCAATTCTACAATCCTCAACTCTTCTCTATAATACCCATCGATTTCTGCTATCCTGGTAAAGGGTTGCATGGCGACCTTCCTCCTGATAAGTCCTGTGCAGATATCTGGCACCCCCAAATTCTGGGTCAAATGAAGGCCGCTCCGGTCAGGCTGTTAATCGGAAAGTACGCTATAGACTACTATCTGGCTGCATCCCAAAAGGACTCACTGGCAGAAACTATCAGAAATTATAAATCTTATCTGCCCTTATGCTTTCCACTGATTCATCCTTCTCCACGTAATAAGAAATGGATTGCGGATCATCCCTGGTTTTTGAACGAGACCATTCCTTATCTGAGAAGCATGGTGGCAGCCAAAATATGACCTGCCTGGTAAACCCCTGAATAGCCCTTACCCAAAAATAACCGAAGAAGTCTTTTTTTCTGTGAGAGAGGTTGTATGACAAATTTTAACTATAGGTAAAACTATCTCCTGCCTACCTTTAACTTTTCGACCAGAGAAACACCGAACCTGTGGCACCTGCGTTCACTTTCATAACCAAAAAATTAAAGGAAAATGAAAAAGGTAGTCCGGGTCATTTTAGCACTTATGCTCGCCGCACTGATTATTGGAGTGATTTATCTAAAATTTTTGTTACCTGACGTAGGTAACGCTCCCAACCTGAAGGTAGAAATCAACCCCCAAATGGTTGAGCGGGGCAAATACCTTGCATACCATGTCACAGTTTGTATGGATTGCCACTCTACCCGCGACTGGAGCAGGTTTTCGGGGCCTCCGATAGCCGGAAGCGATGGCAAAGGGGGCGAATACTTCAGCAGGAATATGGGCTTTCCGGGCGATTTTTATTCAAAAAATCTGACTCCCTTTCATCTTAAAGACTGGACGGATGGCGACATCTACAGGGCAATCACCAGCGGGGTGTCCAAAGACGGCTCTTCGCTGTTTCCGGTAATGCCTTATATCTATTACGGCAAACTTGCTAAGGAAGATGTGTATGCAATCATCGCATTCCTGAGAACACTGCCCGAAATTAATAACACCCCACCGGCCAGAAGCCTTGATTTTCCTGTAAATCTCCTCATAAACACAATGCCTCAGGAAGCGCACCCCACTACAATACCGGCCCGAAGCGACACGCTCGCCTACGGTGCATACCTTACCAATGCGGCAGGATGTGCGGAATGCCACACACCCGCCCGAAACGGACAAATCATTAAGGGGAAAGAATTCACAGGAGGGAGGGCTTTTCAAATGCCTTCGCTCACCGTCTATTCCGCCAATATCACACCGGACACAGAAACCGGTATCGGGGCCTGGACACCAGAGGAGTTTGTAGCTCGCTTTAAGGCTTATACACTACCCGGAGGCATACCTGACGCAACCCAGAATAATTCACCTCAGACGGTGATGCCGTGGACAATGTATGGCGGTATGGACTCCACAGACCTGGTCGCTATTTATACATACCTCAGCTCACTCCAACCCGTCAAAAATCATGTCGACCACTTTGTATTCAACAAGAAAGGGTGAATTACAGGTAATTCCTTAAAATCTGCTTCTATTCACAGGCTGTGGTTTAATTATGATATTTTCGCAGCTTTATGAATATGGTGGACAGAAAAGATATTTCGACTTTAGAAGACGTAATATGGCTCGTGGATACTTTCTACGGAAAGGTAAGGGAGGACGATTTGCTGGCAGATATTTTTAACGAACGGATTCAGGACCGCTGGCCGCAACATTTGCAAAAGATGTACACTTTCTGGCAAACCCTGCTCCTGAATGAACACACTTATTTTGGCGGGCCATTTCCTCCGCATGCCACACTACCCGTAGAGAAACCTCATTTTGACCGTTGGCTGAAACTGTTTTTTGAAACGCTTGAAGAGTCTTTTGAGGGGCCGGTAACAGAGGAAGCCAGGTGGCGGGCTAACCGAATGGCAGAAATGTTCCAATATAAGATCGAGCTAATCAGAGAAAGGCAGGGGCAGGACTATTAATAACCGCCACCGCCCGGCAGCATAAAGCCCTTAGTACTGAATGGTTACTTCATCCAGATCCCATTCGTGCTCCAGCGCATCAACGGTAATCAGTTTACCCATCCTGTTCACTCCCATAATAGTTGATTCAAACACCCGGTTGCCTTTTTTCAGCCTTACGGATTGGCCCTTCATAAACAGTCGTGTATTGTATGCTTCTAAAAGGCCATCAGGGCCTTCTTTTTCCCACCGGTCCAGATGATTCAGAAGGGAAATACGTATATCATTTGTTAGCTCCATCACATCCCATTCCCGGGAGGTCTCCAGCCCCAGAGAGGTGGCTCTTTCTGAGTCAAACTTCTTCTGGTTTACATTGAGCCCGATACCTGTGACAGCCCATTCCCATCCTGCTCCACGCACTGAATTTTCAATCAATATCCCCACAGCTTTCCTGGCACCTATTAACACATCATTGGGCCATTTTACAAGGGGCTTACATCCACAACTCTCAATCACTTCACTTACAGCAAGTGCGGCAGCAACGGAAAGCATAAATCTGTCATTCAGCGAAAAACCGTCCATCCGTGTAATGATTGATACCTGCACATTGGCTCCCGGTTCGGTAAACCACTTCCGCTCATTTCTCCCCTTTCCCGCTGTCTGCTCCACAGCGAAGATAGCTTTACCGTGTGCTGCACCGCCATGGCGCACCAGATTCATTGCATAAGTATTCGTGCTGTCCACGCGGTCTAGAATCACTATTTTATCGTCTGAAACGCCCATAAGAATGGATTGAGAGAGAAAATATTATATTTGGTAAATAGTTGCAAATTTCGGGCTTCAGGCCCTTTAAAAGGTTATTTAATTCTAATTTTGCGGCTTGTGTAAAAAGTATTGTGCGGAAAATTAAAAATGAGCATTTGAACAATTTAAATTTATTAGAAACCAGACAAAAATCAACCCAAAAAAGGTTAACCAGAAACAGCAGGTTATTCAAAACAATCCTGAATGCAATTCTGGAAAAAAAAGGTGAGAATGTGGTATCACTGGACCTGAAAAAAATCCCTGAAGCAGTAACAGATTTCTTTATCATCTGTCAGGCTACTAACCCGATACAGCTCAAGACAATTGCAGACTATGTAGAAGAGATGGTTAAGAAAAACTGTGGGGAACGCCCCTATAGCCATTCAGGCAATAAGGGAGAACACTGGATTCTGATTGATTATATAGACATTG
The DNA here is from genome assembly GCA_019455085.1 of Chitinophagaceae bacterium. GTDB lineage: Bacteria > Bacteroidota > Bacteroidia > Chitinophagales > Chitinophagaceae > Ginsengibacter. Next base: position 22,514 of record JACFNA010000004.1, on the reverse strand, counting down.
TAGTGCACGTCATGCTCCCGGAGCCCAGAAAGTTTTACAAATTAGAAGAGATGTGGAGCGATGCTGAAATAAAAGAACATAATTAACGCTATATATAAGCGTAAAATCAAATTACATTAAAAAGATTCATCACAAGAAGATCCCCGGGTGACAGCGGATCTGAAAAAACAGCACCCAAACCAAAATGCCAAAAGAGGATACTACAAGACGATATAACAAAGGACAAAGAGGTGTGCCACCCCCGCCCGGCAACGGAAAGGATAATGATTTGAAGAAAAAACCCAAACTCAATTTTTACTGGGTGTGGGGAATTCTTTTCGCACTGATAATCGGATACAATGCACTGTTTCATCAAACAAACAGCGGATTAGAAATAGACAAGTCAGAATTCTTCCAAATGCTCAAGCAGGGGGATGTGGACCAGATATGGATTGTGGGCAATCGCAAGCTGGTAAGAGTTCAAATCGCTCAGGACGCGCTGAAAAAGGATTCTGCCGGATACTACAAGAAGATACTGGGTAAGGACTTTGATATGGCGGTAAAAATGTCAGGAACTCCACAGGTTTTCTTCCCTGTGGTAAAAGACGAAGTATTCGCCAATCAGCTTTATGATTTTTACAAAGACAACCCCGAAGTAAAACAGGTGCGCGAGATTCCGGGCGACGAAGGCGAAATATTTACCCAGATTATTCAAACCATGCTGCCAATCCTGCTGATTGCTTTAATCTTCATCCTGATGATGCGGAAGATGAGTGGTGGCGCCGGAGCTGGTGGCCCAGGCGGAATATTCAATATAGGAAAAAGCCGTGCTACGCTATTTGAAAAAGGCACAAAGGTAAATATCAACTTCTCCGACGTGGCAGGATTGGATGAAGCCAAAGTGGAGGTAATGGAGATAGTGGACTTCCTGAAAAATCCAAAGAAATACACAAACCTCGGAGGTAAGATTCCCAAAGGTGCGCTGCTAGTAGGCCCTCCGGGAACAGGAAAAACATTGCTTGCAAAGGCTGTAGCCGGCGAAGCACAGGTACCCTTCTTCAGCCTCAGCGGAAGTGATTTTGTAGAGATGTTTGTGGGTGTGGGCGCCAGCAGAGTACGCGACCTGTTTAAGCAGGCCAGAGAGAAAGCGCCCTGTATCATATTCATCGACGAGATCGACGCTATCGGTCGCGCACGCGGAAAGAATATGATGATGAGCAATGATGAAAGAGAAAACACCCTCAATCAGCTGTTGGTAGAGATGGATGGATTTGCTACTGATATTGGCATCATCATTCTCGCCGCAACCAACCGTCCGGATGTATTGGATAGCGCGTTACTTCGCCCGGGGCGTTTCGACCGGCAGATATCTATCGATCGGCCTGATCTGGTAGGCCGTGAAGCCATCTTTAAAGTGCATCTGAAACCCATTAAAACCAGCCAAAGCCTGGATATTCATAAGTTAGCAGAACAAACACCGGGATTTGCCGGCGCAGATATTGCCAACGTGTGCAACGAGGCAGCACTGATAGCAGCAAGAAGGAATAAGGATGGAGTAGATATGCAGGATTTTCAGGATGCTATCGACCGGGTAATTGGCGGATTGGAAAAGAAGAACAAAATTATCCTTCCTGAAGAAAAAGAAATAATTGCCTATCACGAAGCGGGACATGCGATCTGCGGATGGTTTCTCGAACACGCATATCCGTTGCTGAAAGTAACGATTGTGCCAAGAGGAACAGCAGCACTGGGCTATGCCCAATATACCCCTAAAGAGCAATACCTGTATAATACCGATCAGTTGATGGATCAGATGTGTATGACACTCGGAGGCAGGGCATCGGAAAAAATATTCTTCGACAAAATCAGTACGGGGGCCAGCAACGACCTGCAGCAGGTAACCAAGATGGCTTACAGTATGGTTACCGTATATGGGATGAATGCCAGGATTGGTAACGTAAGTTATTATGATCCTCAACAGGAAAACACATTCGTAAAGCCATTTAGCGAAGAAACCGGGAAGCTGATCGACGAAGAAGTAAGGGCACTCATCGACCGTGCGTACGAAAGAACACTTCAGTTACTCACTGAAAAGAAAAATGAAGTGGACATCCTCGCCCAGGCATTGCTTAAGCGTGAAGTACTGTTCCAGAGCGACGTGGAAGAATTGATCGGAAAACGCCCGTGGGAAGATAAGAAGGCGCTCGATTTTATCGACAACCCTAAGGAGGGAGTAGTCGGTAACCCACTACCCGGCAGCCACGAAATAGCCGGAAACTCAAACACAGAAAGTCTCTAGGCTGCACATACTGAGGCACTTTAAAAAAAGGTGCCTCTTTTTTTACATTGAGCATAAAGAGGTAAAGGAATGAACCGTTCAGGCAAATATTACCTTTGCAAAAAAATAATCACATTATGCCACTGATTGAGCATATTTCCAGTAATGAGGTACTGACTACTACTTTCACTCTCTTTGCGGTGATTGATATACTCGGGTCTATTCCAATACTTATTTCTCTTAAGGATAAGATGGGGGGACATATCCGCACCGGCCAGGCTACCATAGCATCAGGGCTGCTGATGATTCTCTTCCTATTCCTGGGAAAACAGTTCCTGGATCTGCTCGGACTGGATGTGCATTCCTTTGCAGTAGCGGGCAGTATCGTCATCTTTATTATCGGGCTGGAGATGATCCTGGGTGTCGAGTTTTTCAAGCAGGAAAAGGATGCAAAGAGTGGGAGCGTGGTACCGATAGCCTTTCCGCTGATTGCAGGGTCGGGAACCCTCACTACCGTTATGTCACTGAAGGCCAACTTCCACGATGTGAATATTCTTCTCGGTATCCTCATTAACCTCTTAGTCATCTTCATCGTGCTGAAGTCGCTCAAATGGATCGAAAAAGCACTGGGACCTAATGGACTTTCAGTAGTCCGCAAATTTTTTGGAATCATACTACTTGCTATTGCAGTGAAAATTTTCGGAAGTAACCTTTCAGAGTTTTCAATTGGCAAGTAACATAAAACACTACACAATGGATGTAAAAACAAATAAGATAGCCCTGCTCGTAGATGGCGATAATGCCCAGGCTAAGATGTTGGAAGATGTTTTAGAAGAGGCATCAAAATATGGGAAAGTAACCATACGCCGAATTTATGGCGACTGGACCACCCCGCGGATGAACAACTGGAAAGCAGTGCTCAACGAAATGGCGTTCAGCCCTATTCAAAAATTTAATTACACTACCGGAAAAAACTCTACCGACAGTGCACTGATTATTGATGCCATGGATATCCTTCACGATAATCTGGTGGACGGATTCTGTATCGTAAGCAGCGACAGTGATTACACCGGGCTCGCCAAGCGAATCAGGGAAGATGGCATCTTCGTCATGGGTATCGGGGAGCAGAAGACACCACTGGCTTTCGTAAAATCATGCGAGATATTTACCTACGTGGAAAATCTGGAATCCAAATCAGAAACTGAAGACAAAAAGGAAGACGAAAAGAAAGGTAAGGCAAAACCCATCAACAAGAAACTTATCAATAAAGCCTATGATATGAGCATCAACGAAAGTAACGAGGCTTATATCTCTACACTGGGCAACAACCTCAGGAAGTTGGATCCCAGTTTTGATGTGCGCGCTTATGGATGCAAAACACTTACACAGTTCTTCGCCAAACTATCCACCTTTATCGTAAAAGACAATATCATAAATGGCATCAACAACCCGATTATCAAGAGGAAATAATACAATCTGTCAGCTCACTACGATATTCATATCCTTCGACATCCATAGATACCGGCAGGCATAGGTGCGACAAGGACTCCATTCGTCAGATATACGTATAATTCTATTAGTTAGTTTCTTTTTGTCTGTTTCCCGAAGGCCATATATCCTCACCATCGCATTCCTGATACCCAGATCATCAACTGCAAATACATCCTCTCTGCCAAGAGAAAACATCAGAATCATCTCTGCCGTCCACCTTCCCACACCTTTTATTTGCGTGAGCAAATCAATTATTTCACTGTCCTCCATTTTGTGGAGCCTGGCATCTTTCAAATCATGTGTGCTGAAAAAACTGCATACATTATGCACATAGCGGCTCTTTGCTTCTGAAAACCCAATCGATCTGAAAGTTTCAGGTGGTGTTTCCAAAATCTGTTCAAGCCGTGGCTCCTTTCCTCCATATAAATTCAGGAATCTTGCATAGAGCGTGCTGGCTACTTGTACGCTTAGTTGTTGCGACAGAATAGAGGCACACAATCGCAGGTATATTTTGTTGCGTTTTTCAATTGTCACCTCTGGAAGCTGCCTTATTACAGGTGCTAATCTCTTATCTTTAAGTAAATATCTACGATGGTCCATTAGTATCTCCTAAATCTGGTTTCTCACAACCGGCCGGCTCTATAAAATTGCGAATTATGCTTTCTCCCCATGATGGGCCTGCAATTACTGAGTGTTTCGAAAAATACCCTGCAGTACAGACGGTGTCATCCTCACTGCAGATTCCAACTTACCCCACCATCCTTATCATCTTTCATTTCAATACCCACTCTGGCGAGTTCGTCTCTAATCTTATCGGAAGTGTGAAAATCTTTTTTGGAACGTGCGTCCTTTCGAATAGAAGCAAGCAGGTTCATCACTTCTTTGAAAGGACTTTCTACTGCCCATTCATTCTTCAGCCCCAGTATTTCCTCAACAAATACATGGAAATCGCGCTTCATCCGTTTGATTGTCGCTGGAGAAAGAGAATCCGCAGCAATCACTTTATCTCTAATGCTGTTAATTGTCGGAACTATCTCAAACAATCCTGCCAACACTTTCGCAGTATTAAAGTCGTCGTCGAGATATTTCGGTAGTTCGTCTAACTGTGTATTGATACGGTTATCCAACGCCTTGTCAGATGCCTCAATCTTATCTGTAACAGCCAGTGCTTTTAAATTTTCATACGCATCGAACAGACGGCGAAGTCCTTTTTCAGATGCAAGTAACGCATCATTGCTAAAATCGAGTCCGCTCCGGTAGTGCGTCTGGAGAATAAAAAAGCGAATTGTCATAGGGCTGAATGCCTTCACTAATAGTGGATGCGTACCGCTGAAAAGTTCGGTAAGGGTAATCACATTATTATAGCTCTTACCCATCTTTTTACCATTGATGGTAATCATGTTATTATGCATCCAATACTTCACCGGTGGGTGCGCATTGCAAATAGTACTCTGTGCAATTTCGCTCTCGTGATGTGGAAACATCAGGTCCATTCCCCCTCCGTGAATATCGAAGTAGCTTCCAAGATATTTTGTGGCCATCGCAGAGCACTCTATATGCCAACCGGGAAACCCATCTCCCCACGGGCTTTTCCAACGCATAATATGCCTGGGAGGCGCGGCTTTCCATAAAGCAAAATCCGCCTTATTTCTTTTTTCGTCCTGCGACTCCAGGGTTCTGGTGGTCTCCAGCAGGTCTTCAATTATCCGGCCACTCAACTTGCCATAATCATGCCCCTTTGCATATTTCTCCACGTCAAAATAAACCGATCCGTTTACTTCGTAAGCATAGCCTTTGGCAATCAGGTCCTCAATCATTGCAATCTGCTCCACAATATGGCCCGTGGCAGTAGGTTCTATGGTCGGGTCCAACGTATTGAATTTCCGGAAGGCCCAGTGAAACAGGTTTGTATATTTCTGAACCAGCTCCATTGGTTCTAATTTCTCCAATAGCGCTTTCTTACTAATCTTATCTTCTGCTTCCCGCCCTTCTTCCTCAAAATGCCCTGCATCTGTAATATTGCGTACATAACGCACTTTATAACCCAGATGTAGCAAGTATCTATACACGATATCAAAGGTGATATAAGGCCTGGCATGACCCAAATGGCTCTCTCCACTCACAGTAGGGCCGCAGACATACATACCCACATAAGGGGGATTAATGGGCTCAAAAACTTCCTTTCTTCTGCTATACGAATTATAAATTTCCAACGCCATGCCTTATCTGTTCTGAAGTGTCAAAGATATTTCTATAATCATAAAGGGAAATACAATTTTTGGTATGTATCCGCAGGGATTAAATAAAAAGAGGCTGCCGTTTCGTAAACCGGCAACCTCTTTGATATTTTGGGTTAGTATTAAAGCGGTGTGACTTTATATTTACCTGTAAGGAAATTCACATTGATGCGGTAGTTACCGGTAGTTGCAGGCGCCGGAGTATTACTTCCCGGAACAGCACCATCAGCAAGAAGAGTGGCTCCACCTGTCTCAGTTCCATCAGTAGCCCCGCCAAACTTATGATCCCAGCTTCCATTCATCGGAAGGAACAAATAAGATCCGCCCGCTGTCAGTTGCAGGTCCAAAGTAAACTCTGAACCACTCAACTGGGTAAATTGCTGCGTAGGAATCGGTACCGGGTTGCTCCACCCGCCCGGTGTGGCATCACCCACAATAAATAACTGGTCTGGCCCTGTATAAGGGGTAACCGTATAAGTATTCGTTGCAAAGCTTACTTCTATCTTATACATTCCTGAGGTTGCAGGAGCTGGGGTATTACTACCCGGCACTGCACCATCAGCCTTTAGTGCCCCACCTCCACTTTCGGTACCATCGGTTGATCCGCCAAACTTATGATCCCAACTTCCGTTTTCAGGAAGGAGCAGATAACTTCCGCCGGCATTCAGATGTACCACCAAAGCAAAGGTAGCCGCGTCAATCTTTGTGAATTGTTGAGAAGGAACCGGCACGGGATTGCTCCATCCGCCCGGTGTGGCATCACCCACTATGAACAGATTATCAGGAACCTGAACCTGCGTAACTGTAAACTTATTTGTCTGGAAGTTTACAGTAATCTTATATACACCCGTCGTAGCAGGCGCAGGGGTGTTAGATCCCGGCACTGCACCATCCTTTAGCAAAGTGGCACCTCCGGACTCTGTTCCGTCTGTAGCGCCGCCATACTTATGATCCCAGCTTCCATTCACCGGCAGGAAAAGATAGCTTCCACCGGCAATCAGCCATACGTTAATACTAAACGAATAGGCATCTACTTTAGTAAATTGTTGTGCGGGTACAGGCACCGGGTTGTTCCACCATCCCAGGGTAGCATCTCCCACTATATACAGATTGTCAGGAATAGGAACGTAGGTAGTAGTTGTAATGCTTATTGCGGCTGACTTTACCAGCGGATTTGTATAAGCATCGTCCAGATAGCTTACAATTCTGAACTGAAGATCATTCGTCTGTCCACCTGTCACACCTGCATTAATTGCATAAGTATTCAGGTCGTTCACGGTAATGCTTCCGGAATTACCGGTGCCATACTTAATGATCTGCGGACTTGAAAAGTCTCCACCGGCTTTATCAATCTGCAACGCATAATATATAGTGTTACTTCCATAACCACTGCTGTTCCAGGTAAAGGATATTGCCTCGCTTGATGCATTGGATACATTGAGCACCAGCGGCCCCATTGTAGAAGGGGTAAGTGTGAGTGGAATCAGATAAGGTGTCATATTCACCTTTACTACATTGGATGTATAGCGCTCATTATTATTCGCATAGGAAGAAATGACACGAATGTTGATTGAGAATGGCTGTCCGGGTGTGAAACCGAAATCGGCCAGCATATCGTTCAATGTCTTACCTGTAAAAGAATATTCCAATGCCCCCAGCACTTCAAATCGTTTAGGTGCAGAAAAGTTTGCATCTGCATCCATCTCCATTACAAACTTTTGGTTTGCCGAGTCTGTGGCATACTCCGGATTACTCCAGCTCAACTTCAACACAACAGCGTTAGAATCTGCGGCAGAGGGTGAGATGGTGGTCACCGAACTTGTTAACGATACCGCCTTCCCATTCTCATAGAAGGGCAGCTTATCCACCTTAGTACAGGCAGCCACAAGGCTCAGGAAGAACAAGGCTGTTAATGATTTTGATATAGATTTCATCTTAATTCTTTTAAATTTCAATCATATATTGTTTAAGCAATCTGCTACTGTTTTGTAAATGAATACTTGCCCCTCTGGAAGTCGACAACTATTTTGTATAAACCACTCTCTGCCGGAGCTCTTCCATTGGCGCCATTAAAATATAAATCTCCGCTAAGAGTACCCGGAGAGCCTGCATCCGGCTCTTCCTTCACACTCCATTGTTTATCCCACTGTCCGATTACTTCCACAAACTTGTACTCTTTGTTCGCATTGAGTTGTAAAGTCAATTCGAACATAGTAGCAGACACCTGATTAAACTTAAGGGTTGACTCATCTACTGACACCGGAGGCCATCCCCCCGGAGTAGCATCACCTACAATGTAAAGATTGCCGCTGGCAGGTGGTGTAATTTTGGGAGGAATTGCATAAGGTGTTGCAGTTACAGTCAATGTGTTGGAAGTCAATAACCCTGCGCCCCCCACCAGAAATGCCTGAAGTTTTATATACACAGTAGTTTGCACTCCTGTAGATAGTTGCAACTGGTTAAGCAGGATATCGTTAAACTCACTCTGAGTAAATATCTTTTCAACAGCCGTTCCTATTGATAACGTTTTGATATCCGGACTATTAAAACTACTGCTCTTATCTACCAGAATGTTATAATTGACATCAATGGAGTTTGCCCCCGTATTAAACTTATATTCCGGATTTGTCCAGCGCAATGTAAAGGCCGGATCAGACTGGGTGGCAAACGCCAGGGGTATATTAGTAGTATTGGTGCTCAGCACAGGACTGGTGCCTCCTTCAAACACAACTTTATATCCCTCCTTCTTACAAGAACCCAACAGTAGTACTACGGCAAGGCTCAGCAATACTTTTAAACTCTTTTTCATACTCTAATTAGTTTTATTTATTAATAGTTGGGATTTTGGTCCAAATTGGGATTCACAGATAAGTCCTTAAGTGGCAGCGGGTATAAGTTACGATAATCAGGCACCGCGGTTCCTGATTTTACTCCACCTTTCCATGGCCACAGATAACTACCGGAAGTGAATTTTCCATAACGAACCAGATCTGTCCGCCTAAATCCTTCCCAATACAACTCACGTGCCCTTTCATCCAGGATGAAATCAAGGGTAAGGTCGCCCTGGTTAATATTCCCTGAATTATTTCCATAAGCTCTTTGTCTTAAGGCGTTGATGTAACCAAGGGCTGTTGCATTATCGCCTCCGGACCCTCCGCGCAACACGGCCTCTGCATAGATAAGATACATTTCAGCAAGCCGGAAAACAGGTATATCCACGTCGGCAAAGTCCAGGCTTTGTCCGGGAGTACCATCCCTCTTTACATTGCGAAACTTGTAAACGGCAAACCCATCTGTAAACACAGACTGATTATCGATTTCAATGTTTTGTCCTGAAGTATAAAATTGCGCCCTGGTGTCTGCATCTCCCGAATAATCGGGGAACAGGTTAGGGACGTTTTTGGTAATCCTGAGTCCGGCCCATCCGCCGCCAACTCCGTAGTTGCTGGCACTCATGCTGCCACCTACTGAAGCGTGATTCAGATAGGTAGTGCCTCCATAGTTTTTCGTCTTAAGTCCGTCATAGTTAATCGTCAGTATAAACTCGTTTGTGTTCAGATTATTATCCGCAAGCATCAGCCATCTGTAATTCGATTCGAGTGAGTAACCCGCATCAATCACCTTTTTTGCATAGGTAATTGCATCTGTATAGTGATCCTGTCCGGTGTACACTTTTGCATTCAGGTACATCCTTGCAAGAAGAGCCCATGCTGCAGCTTTATCTGCCCGTCCATATTCGTTTGACTTTGGCGCAGGGAGCTTGCCCTCAATATCTTTTAACTCTGATTCTACATAAGTGAAGAGATCGGCCCTGGAAATCTGCTCGGGTATATCACCCACCTTGTCATTTTCGGTAACAAAGGGAGGGTTCCCAAACAAATCCATCAATACCCAGTATTGGTAGGCACGGATAAATCTGGCTTCTACAGCGTACGCTTTTATCGCGTCTGCATCACCACCTTTAATACCCCTTGCACTCACCTTGTCATCTGCCGACTGCCTGATAAAGTCATTAGCAAGTGTGATCTGATAGAGCGACCTGTAATATAAGCCGGTAAGGAACGGGTTAGTAGAAGTCCAGTTCATATTGTGGAAGTCCTGAATACCCGCATCACCCCAGGCTACTACTGCTTCGTCTGTACTAAGTTCCTGAGCATTCCAATACAAACGGAAGAAATCAGAAGTACCGGGATCGATACCCTGGATATCACCGCTTCCTTCTCCATAGTTTCCTGTCATAGCAAAGGCTCCATATACTTTTGCAAATGCAGCTTTATACCCGTCAGGTGTACTATATACTTCGTCGGCCGTCTTGTCGTTTGTGGGTATCCTGTCCAGGTCCTTGGTACAACCCGCCAATAGCGAAACGAAAAATATCGCACCTAAAAAATATGCTATTATATGTTTCATTATTCTCTGTTTTAGAATTCTTTAGAAATTAAGATTTAAACCAAGACTCATCGTTCTCGGACGTGGATACAATGTATTGTCAATGCCACCCTGCACTTCAGGGTCTAAACCTATGTAGTTGGTAATCGTAAATACATTTTGCAGATTGGCATTCAGCGTCAGTGTCGATTTAGTTCTGAACACATTTCTGAAAGCATAATTTACATATATATTATCCATTTTTATAAAGGAGGCGTTCTGTACATAGAAATCCGAAAGGAAATACCTGTCACCATTCCCTGACACCAGATAGTAGCCAATAGTATTAGTCAGATATCCCAACGGATTCAGAATATTTTTCAGGTTTGTGCTACCTGTAATATTGTTGTTATACACATAATTACCCACGCTTGCCCTCATCACGAATCCAAAATTCAGATTCTTACGAATGTTCACATTAGTACTTGCCCCAAAAAGATATTGCGGGTCCACTGACTGATATTGATAAAGATCCTGCTGATTAATGCTTCCATCCCTGTTCAGGTCTGCAAATAAACCGTCAATCGGAAGCCCGTCAGTTCCGTAAACCGCACGGTAAACATAGAATGAGCCTCTTGGCCTTCCTACTGAATTTATCAGGATGGTGTTACCTGTACCCCCTCCGATGCCTCCATAAGGGTTACCCGGAAAGTCTGGTGAGGGTACTGCCGTTAGGTTTGTAATTTCGTTTTTGTTATAGGTACCGTTCAATGCCAGATCCCAAACTACATTGGCATTCTTCACCGGTTGCAGATTAAGCGATACTTCGATTCCCCTATTCTCCATAGACCCCACATTAGCAATAATCTCGTTAGAGAAGTTGCTACCCGCAGGCTGGTTAATCATATTCAGCAAATCGGTTGTCTTCTTATAATAGGCATCAATAGAACCTGAAATCCTGTTATCGAAAAATCCAAAATCAAGTCCCAGGTTTGTAGTAGCTGTCTTTTCCCATGTCCGCTGTGGATAGAAGCCTCCCGGTGCATACATGTGATAGAAGGTGTTGCCCAACTGATACTGCGACTCGTTGCTGCTATAACCATAGAACGAGGTATAGTCATAAAGCCCAATACCACTCTGCTGACCGGTAAGTCCATATCCTACCCTTAACTTCATCGCACTAACAACCTTCGAATTATCCAGGAAGTTTTCGTTCTTCAGGTTCCATGCAAACGCACCGGAGGGGAATATACCCCAGCGCTGGTCTTTTGCAAATCTTGATGATCCGTCAGTACGTATAGTTCCCGTAAGCAGGTAACGGTCTTTAATATTAAAATTACCCCTTCCATAATAAGACATCAGGGTATATCGGGGTGAGTCGATTGTAAATGTAGGAGTGCTCATTACAAACCCATCTGATGTCAGATCGGGGAAACTATGATTAATTGTAAGGAAATCCTGATAGGCGTAACCTCCTACAAGTTCAATACGTGTATCTATTCCCGATATGTCTTTTGTATAGTTCAGGTAAGCTTCCAGCAATTTATCCTGACGCTCCTGTTGATACTTATTGTCAACCCCACCATGTTGTTTGTCGGGCGACCGCTTGTACGACTGAGCGGCATTAGGATCCACTTTCACTGTTCCCTCGCCCCAGGCATAGTCATACCCCACATTCAGGAAAGCATGGAGATCGGGAAGAAAATGTACCTTATAATCTATCAGCGCGTTTCCTACACTTCTCTTCACGTTACTGTTATTGTGATAGTCCTGCAAAAGCCCAACCGGATTCCTGGGAGCCAGTTCTTTTAAGCCGGTAGCGGAGCTGGGATCAGGATCTAACCATTCCCAGTAACCGTTATAGTTGTTGTTATCAGAGTAAATTGGTTTTGTGGGGTCAAAATACACCGCAGCGCCGATGGCCCCCGTATTGGCAAATCTCGACTTTGAAATTGTACCTTTCAGACTGAAGTCAATTTTCAGATGATTATCTAACAGCCTGGGCGACAGGTTAACCAATGCGCTATATCTGTCCAGTTTGCTTGTTTTCAATATACCTTCCTGACTGAGGTACCCTACCGAAACCCTATAAGGCAGATTCTTAAGCCCGCCCGATACACTAAAGTTATTGTCAGTTGTCAATGCTGTCTGATAAATAGCCTTTTGCCAGTCTGTATTGGCAGTACCCAACAGGTCAATCTGCGCCTGGGTGCCATATTTCCTTACAAGATTTCTGTACTCATCGGGAGTGTACACATCCACCCTCCCTGCAATTTCAGAAACTGAAAATGTGGAATTAAAATTAAATCTGGGTTTTCCGCCCGGCCTTCCGGTTTTGGTAGTAATTATTATCACTCCGTTTGATGCACGGCTACCATAGATTGCAGTTGCAGAAGCATCTTTCAATACGGTGAACGACTCTATGTCATCAGGGTTTATCATACCCAGCGCATTCGGTGATCCTGCAATGCCACTTCCGCTTAATGGCACGCCATCTATCACTATCAACGGATCGTTGGATGCATTCAGAGAGGCACCTCCTCTGATTCTGATAGTGCTACCGGCTCCGGGAGCCCCTCCGTTGCTGGTAATCTGGACACCCGCAACCTTTCCGGATATTAACTGCTCGGGTGTAGTAATCTGCCCACTCTGGAAATCGCTTGAGGAGACCTGGGTTACTGATCCGGTGAGGTCTTTCTTTCGTGCAGTACCATACCCGATGCTCACTACCACATCGGCTAACTTTTCTACCAGGGGATGCATCTGCACATCTACTACACTTTGTCCACCTACCGGAACTGTCTCAGTGACGTAACTCACAGAAGTGAAAACCAGTATGCCGTCTGGCGCTACATTAATGCTGTAGCTACCATCCGCTGCCGTCTGTGTAGCTGTAGCAGCGCCCGATACGGTAACGGTTACACTCTGCACAGGCTGGCCTGTTGTAGCATCAGTAACATGACCGGTTACCTTATTCTGTCCAAATGCTGTAATCGTAAACAACATTGACAGCGTTACAAACAATAATCTGTAACGCTTACGTATTCTACCCTTTCTCATAAAACCGATTATTTATTTTTATTTGTTGAATTGCCTTGTCTTGTGTTCACTTATAGTGTCTTTCGCCCTGCTTTCCATTTCAATACCCCGCTCGTAAATTCCTGCAGTGCTCCCGCGCTTTAAATGTGTAAACTTTACACAATTTAGGATATTTTTTTCTTTTTTGATTTTCAATCAAAGATTTTTTTACTCAATAAAATCCGGAATTTTTAGCTACACCTATTTAAAAGACAATTAATTTCCTCTTTAGCTGCATGCTTTTTCAGAAATAAATCGTCAATATCCACAACTATACCCCTGTTCTTAAAAATCGATACCCCCCCACACCTTCTTCTTCTTTTCATATTTTTCAAAATCAAACTTATACAACTTGCCCGGCCTGTGAGGTACATCTCTTTCTTCTTCACCCGTATCTACCAGAAAATCCATGCTAAAAAATTTCTTTCTAAAGTTTCTCCTGTCGAGTTTCTTGCTCAGGATAGCTTCATACAAATTCTGCAACTCCCTGAGTGAAAACTTCTTTGGCAACAGGTTAAAGCCTAACGGGTGCTCCTGCACCCGCTTCTGTAGCCAGCGGTAACAGGTATCAAAAATCCGCTCATGGTCAAACCCCAGCTCTTTATCTTTAAGGCTATCTACGCTGTGCCAGTGTATTTCATTGTCAAGTATCTGCAACTGATGGTTTTGAATGTTTATCAATGAGCAATACGCAACCGTTACTACCCTGCCCGCCGGATGGCGGCCTACTTCGCCAAACGTTTTTACCTGCTCCAAATACACGTCCTTCATACCTGTACGTTGTTTTAAGACGCGGTATGCGGCGGCGTCCAGATCTTCATCAGGCTTTACGAGATCTCCCAACAATGTCCACTTACCCTTATATTTTTTCAAATCTGATCTTATCAGCAATACTTTAAGAGTATTCTCATCAAATCCGAAAATCACACAGTCCACAGAAATGGCCATCTTGTTCGTGCTCTGCACTTCTGTTTGCAGGCCCTTGAGCGTTTTTTCCACTGTCGCTGCCATCTTCATTTTTTGGGTCATTGGTAATTACCGCTTTAGTGTTGCTTAATAACCTTCACACTAATCGATTGGTTTCCGGTCACCAGTTTCATTAAATACATCCCGCCGGAAAGGCGTGCAGACTCCTGAAGGGTCAAATTGTTTATTCCCCTGCTGAGTGAAATCTTATTCCGTATAAGCTCCCTGCCCTGCAAGTCTGAAACAACAACCAAACCTGTCCCGGCCTCTTCACTTTCTACCCTATACTTCAGCGCTCCACTGAATGGGTTAGAAATTATCTGTAACCTCTGGCCTTCTGTATTCCGGTGTACTGCTACTATTGCGCTGTACTCAAAGCTTCCATCCCTGTCCACCATCTTTATCCGGTAATAGTTAACAGCTGCGGATGCCTGCCTGTCCAGAAAACTGTATTGCAAACTTCCATTTGCCTCTACCTTCCCAATAGGATAAAAAGACTCACCATCTGTACTGCGCTCTACATCATAGCTAGCCACATTTCGCTCCTGTCCCACATCCCACACCAGATTGTTACCTTCTTCCTGTGCTTTGGCTTTAAAACTGATCAGCGTAACCGGAACGGCTACCTGTGCGTTTGTAAAGATTCTGAACTCGCCTGCCTGCAATGTAAAAGACTGTGGTCCTCCGGTTGCAGTGAAAGGCGATCCGTCCATATAGTTATACCATGTACCACTTGTGGGGAAAGAGACACTCTGGGTCTTAGGGGTCACATCGAAATTACCCATCACCACCACCTTTCCCGGCTGTGTAGAAAGTTTCAGCCACTTGAATGCACCCGAAAAGTCTTTATCAATTGCATTAGCCGTAAAAGCAGATGTAAACCCGGGATCCTTTCTCAATGCATTCAGTTTGGAGTACACATCAAAGAGCGCCCTCCTTTCAGGCACCTTATAATAACTCCATTTGATGGGTTTGGCATCTGTCCTGCATGAGGAATTAATGGTCCCATCCGGGCAAAAATTAATTGAAGAATCATACCCAAGCTCTCCAAACTGCCATATAAGTTTAGGGCCCGGAATAGTCAGCATAAAGGCTGCCGTAAGCTTTTGGCGCTGCAACGCTGTATTCAGGTCTTTGATATTATAGGATGGAGTGCCTCCATAACTGTTGCCAAACTGCAAGTCCTTATACATCACCCTTTCTTCGTCATGGCTTTCCATATAGGTTACCAGATGAGGGTTGCTCCAGCCTCTCTGAGAAGCAATACCATAACTAAAGTCCCAATCAGTATTCCAGCCCATTGAAGCTTGTGAATAGTTATAGTTCATATTGCCCCACAGCAACATTCCATAATTACTCAGTACTGTTTCTTCTGAATTATCGGCAAAATGTTCAAGGATGCTGTACGAGCCGGGCGAATATTTTTGCAATGTATCATAATAGGCTTTCAGAATATCGATACGGCTCTGGTCATAGGCGCCCCATGCGGCCACATCACAGTTATTACCATTATTATCACAGGTCTGCTTTTGGGTAAACCCTTTGCTGAGATCAAACCTGAAACCATCTATCTTGTACTCCGTCAGCCAGTAGCTTAATACGCGGCTTACAAAATACTTAGTCTGCGGACTTTCATGATTGAAGTCGTATCCCACATTAAACGCGTGTTTTGCTACCGGATTATACCAGGGGTTATTCGTTGCGGGACGATTATTAACCGCATCCCAATACAGCCTTACCAGTGGTGACATGCCAAAACTATGATTCAGCGCAATATCCATAATGACAGCAATCCCGTTTGCATGACACAAGTCAATGAACGCCTTCATATCGTTGGCGGGGCCATAATATTTGTCGGGAGCAAAATAGAAGTCGGGGTTATATCCCCAACTGAGGTTACCCTCAAATTCGTTAACCGGCATTAACTCTATTGCATTAATACCCAGTCTTTTAAAATAGTTTATGGAGTCCTTCAGTGTTTTCCAGTCATGATTAGCCACAAAATCGCGAACAAGCAATTCATACACTATCAGGTTTCTCTTGTCGGGCCTGGTATATCCCGTAGTAGTCCACGTGTAAGGGTTATTGTTAATTTTAAACAAGCTTACAACTTCTGTCGTTGACCCTGTGGGATAAGGCTTCAATCCGGGATAAGTATTCCAGGGTATATACTGGTCATTATACGGATCTTGTATTTTCTCTGCGTAAGGATCCGCAATTCTGAGCACACCATCTACCAGATATTGAAATCCATATTCACTATTCGATAAAAGTCCGGTTATGGTAATCCACCAATAGTTTCCATCAGGAGTTTTGTTCATCTGATATTCCGGCTTTTCGGCCCATCCGCTTCCGGGCAGGTCGCCGATCACGCCTACTCTGGTTTTCCCGGGTGCGTAAAGCACAAGGGTTACCGTGTTGGAGTTAATGATATTAATACCATCCCTTACCCCTGCCGGTAAAGGGGCGACGTTGACAGTGCCTGCTACAAAAAATGTGAAGGTCTGACTGGTCGTTATGCTACCATCCGTTGCCTCGGCCTTTACCGTCTGCGTTCCGGCATCGAGCACGGGATTAGCAGTCAGGGTAGTAACCCCGGATGCTGACTGGATTTCTGTACCATTCAGGTATATTTTAATTGTAGCCGGCTTGTTGGATATTGCGGTAAGCTGGATATTATCTCCCTCAGATTTGATGATTGTTTCCGGTTTGGTAATATATGTCGGCTGAAAAGGCGGAGCCGAAAAACGTACAGACAGATCCGTTGTATATACCGGCACATACATATCAGACTGATCTTCATTAGCCAGTTTGCGGTTTCCATCACCACTGCGAAAGAGGATTGCTATCTTCTTAATCTTTTCCGAAGGGTTGGTAATCCCGAAATAAGTACGCAAATCCGGCGTGATTGTAAACGACCACTTGTCTCCACCAAGAGAAGTTGCCTTCGCTGCCGGATCGGTGCCGGGCCATGTGGTCTTCACATACTTCCAATCGCTACCCGAACTGCTCGCGGTTGTAATCACTCCAATATGGACATATACATCATTGGGGTTGTAACCCTGCAGCCCTTTATTTCCCTTTGAGGCGTCTGCAGTAATCACCAGTCCGGCAGTAGATTCCGTAGGAAAATCAGGGCTCCACGTGAGCAATTGTGCAAACCCTGTAGAAGTAAGAAAAAGAAAGAAGAGCGTAAGTATCCTTTTAATCATAATCGCGCAGTTTAGAATGTGTAAATTACACACATTATTTTAAAACTGCTCTTTTTTATTCAGGAAAATCTGCCCCTTAGGGTGAAGGGGGGATTTTTTCATTGAAAAAGCCGGTAATAACCACCTGTAACAGGCTATTACTTCTTTTCTTCGCCGGCAGCCGTATGGCTCAATTGATTAAATTTCTGAAGTTTTTCTCTTTCGCCCACAATCCATATTATATCCCCCCATTCAAAAGTTAAGTCAGACTTGGGGTTCAGGATTCGTTGTTGGGCACGCTCTATGCCCACAATAAGTCCATTAGTCTTTTCCCTGATTTGGGAGCCGCGGATACTCTGTCCTTTCAGTCGATTCTTTTCGTTCACAACCATCTTACTCAGCACCACATCATTAATTTCAGCGTCCTCCATTTCAGTCATCTCCACTTCGTTAAATATTTTCTGGAAATTTTCCATCTGCTCATCAGTCGCTATAATCCCTACATGGTCATAAGGAAGGAGCCTGTCGTTTCTCTTGGGAGCATAAATCGTTTTATTCCCTCTTCTTATATAGGCTATATTGATTCCATACTTTTCGCGCCATGCGAGTTCCTGCAGGTGCTGTCCAATATATACCGCATGAGGGCTAACCTCCATGTCTGCAAGGTGGGCATCCCAGGTGGCCAGCGAGTTTTCAACCACAAAAAGTCGGGGTTTTTTTGCCGCTTCTTTAAGGTCTGCCTTTTCTCTTTCGTTCAAATTGGTTAGAAAGCGGAACTCTATCCGTTGATAGAATCTCTGTATACGTTTCGAAAAAAGTATTAATAGAAAGATTGTTAGCGGGAAAGCTATCAACATTCCCACCGAAGTAGTAAATAATCTGTCAAGCCAGAAGGCAACAAACATTATCCCCAGTAGTAACCGACCTATCTCAATCATAAGAAGCGGGCCCCTGCTATATCTGCGATGAAGCCACAATTCCCTGTACGCAGTATTGTCAGGCTTCTTGGCTATGAGTGCCCAAAGAAAGGGCGAAGAAAGAGCGAGGATAACTATCAATGAAACCACCTTAGCGAGTATCGCATTTTCAATGGTTTCTTGTAAAAAAGGAATAATTACTTGAACGGACAGAAGCACTATTGCCGTCAATAAAATCCCATTTATCAACAGGATTCTTATGTACGAAAATAATACAATCTTCCACTTACTTTCCGCCTGAATATTCTGAGTGCTGGAGGAGTAATGCTCCAGTCTGCTTTTTATATAGTGTGGAAGTTTTCTGTCTATATAGTTATACACAGGTTCTGAAAACCTGATCAAGTAAGGGGTTGTAAAGGTAGTAATCGCAGAAGCGCCTACTGCTACAGGAAACAAAAACGGGCTAATAACCCCAAGGCTTAATCCTAGTGTGGCTACTATGAAGGCAAACTCTCCAATTTGAGCCATACTCATCCCCACTTGTATTGACTGCTTAAGTGGTTGGCCTGATAGTAGTGCCCCAAGGGTAGTGCTAATTAATTTGCCGAAGAGTGTCAATAGTGTGACAATCAATACCGGCCACTTATAATCTATTATTGTCTGGGGGTCTATCAACATCCCTACTGAGACAAAGAAAATGCTTGCAAAAAGGTCCCGAACCGGATTAAATAGTTTTTCTATCTTCTCAGCCTTAGTGGTTTCAGCCAGAATTGATCCCATTATAAATGCACCCAACTCAGCAGAGAAGCCAACCGATACCGCAAAGACAACCATGCCAAGACAAAGGCCTACCGAAAGAACAAGTAATGTTTCATCATCCAACAAACTCTTTGCACGTTTTAAAAAAGAAGGAATCAGAAAGATTCCTGTCAGGAACCAAATCGCAAGAAAAAAGAGCAGCTTACCTAATGTGAACAACATTTCAACCCCGGCAAACTGACGGGTAACCGCTACTGTCGACAAGAGTACCATCAAAAGTATAACTACAATATCCTCGACCACCAACACCCCAAAGACAATCCTGGCAAACTGAAGCGTTTTCATCCCCAATTCATCAAGTGCTTTAATAATGATAGTAGTAGATGAACTTGCCAGCATTCCCCCAAGAAAAAGGCTATCCATAAATGACCAACCCATCCACCGGCCTACATAATATCCTGCCACTGTGATAAACAGTATTTCAACAAGCGCTGTGATAGAAGCCGCCCCTCCTACTCGAACCAACTTTTTAAAACTGAACTCAAGCCCCAGACTGAAAAGCAGAAATATAACACCAATATGTGCAAGGGTCTCCACATTCTCCGTATCTACAACAGTTGGCGTAAGTGATAAATGTGGGCCTACCAGAAACCCTGCAATTATATACCCTAGTACAATCGGCTGTTTAATTTTCCTAAAAATAATTGTAACAACAGCCGCCGCCATGAGTATTAGCGCCAAATCTCGAATCAAACCAGGCAGTTGTTCCATAAAATTCGTAAAAGGAAGAGTTTCAAAGGTAATTTTATGATTCGTTAAAAAAAAATTGAGTTGCTGTTTCAGATCCCTTTTCCTGCCTGCACAAAAAAAGGTAGCCACAAAATGGCTACCCCTTTCAAACTAAACATTCCTCTTATTTGTCTTTCTTCTTTTTTAGAGCGCTGTAAATTGCCTTACTGCACAGTATGGACTTTGCATCCTGTAACCTGATAATACCTGATGGAACCTCCTTCCGATGGACAACGTCCACCAGTCAGAATAGTTAACCATATTTCCGGAAGAGTTCTTCACCTGCAGTAAGCCCCCATCGCTGCCATCATTGTTAATTACATTAGCCCGATAATCTATTCTGGCACTTCCCGAAGAGTTGAATACGGTTTTATTTACCGGCAGGCCAACCCAACCGGTTGTCTCACCAAAGCCAACCGGATCCCCAAGATTAATCCAGTCGCTCTTCTGACCAGTTGAATTATCTACTGTGTACTGGTATTGATATTGCAATTTGAATGTAACAGGTGCACCTGCGGCTTCAAAAAGGAAATTATAAAACTTCACCCACCCTGTAGTACCCGTATTCTCTGTAACTTCCGGTACATACGGGTATCCATTATCAAATACGATAGGATCCTGATTAAAGTCGTACACAAAGATGTTCTGTTTGCCTGGTTTTACTGTGCAACTCTTGTCATAAACCAGAGTTTCACCGGTTCCCTGATAGAGTTTGATATTAATCGTTCCGGGAGTCACGGTATAAAACCTTCCTACGCCACCGCTCGGAATCGCATTGTAGGTAGTAAGCGGGGCCGACTTGTTGGCCACTACAACCCCGTTGACTTCCACTCTGTAAATATTATTAGCAGTGCTGGCTGCCAATGGCACAAAATAATGTAATTGGTATTCGGCAAGCCCGGCCGCATCGGTTGTCTTGTACTCTACAGCATGCTTTTCACATGAGAATGCGAAGGCTGCCAAAAAAATGAAGAGTACTATATTTTTAAACTGTTTCATATTTTGTTTCATTTTAGGCTTTATTATTTAGGCATTTCGTTAGGGTATGCAAACCATGGAATAGACGTATGATAATTAGGAGCTGTTCCTGCAATCGGCCTCAATGCGTCGAGCGACGGTACATTCCACATGTATTCCGAATTGTATCTTGGCCTCAGGCGATACTCGGGTGACCCCTGGTTGTTAAGGTTATATGAACCCTTCCGCCCTTCCACCTGAGCCGGAGCCATGTAAAGTCCCTTATAAACCTTTGTGGGATCAGAATCCCACTTCTGATCAAGCGCTACATCTGTCCACCCGTTATTTGATGCAGGATAATCCCCCGTGTACTTAATATCATAATGGTATTTCCTCATATCTACCCATGCTTCCGGCGCGCCCCATGGATAAAGCGCTACCCATTTTTGCATCATGATATGTGACAGAGAAAAGTCGCTCATAGAAAGGCCATTTACATAAGGCCCGGCTATGTATTCATTTGCCAGAGTGGTAAATGCGCCTTTGGTAATCTTATCCCCTCCGGTAGGACTTCCTTCTTTTCCGGGGGTCAGGAATTTAACTGTAAAGTCCATATCCGCCTGTACCCCTTTCTTAAATGCATCAAAAGCACCGCTCTTGTCACCCTTCTTCCACAATGCTTCAGCTACACAAAATTGAATTTCAGAGTAGGTTGTCAGCACATAGGGTGCATTGTCTCTATACAACCACCTTCCGATACCGTCGTTGACAGCTCCGGCAGTGGTAGATGAAACTGTACGTCCATAAAAAGAAGGTGCAGTTCCAACTGATCCAACTTTTCCTGTAAATGTACCCCCAAAGTACTGGTAGGCTTTTATTGAATCCAAATCGTCAAGATTATTATAGTTTGGATTGCTGGTGGTAGCCAGTTTTGCTACCACTCTGGGATCAAAGTGTCCCACTGCATCGTGCAAAGTGTCTGTAATGATTTGCTTGTCTTCCAACTCATACGGATAATATGGATTGGCATTAGTACGTGTTCTTTCACCTGTTGTCTCATTATACTTCACCAAAGTTCCGGTAAACATTTGTACTGCGAACTCATGCTGCCAGTAAACATAGGATAGGTTACCCCTATAGGTTCCCCAAAAGTTATTATAAGATGAGTAAGGAGCACTTTCTGATCCACCTGGTATGTCTAATATTGCATCGTCTGCCGTGGACTGGAATGACTTCTGTGCAGCATCCAACAACTCCTGTGCATATTTTGAAACGAAATCTGTTTTATTTGTCAACGACGACAGGTTACGTACAATCACTGCATAGGCAAATTTTTTCCACTTTGCCACATCCCCGCCATAGATGAAATCATTATCGCTGATCTTTGAGCCATAATCTGTATTATCAGGCTTCTCCAGATTTTCAACCGCTTTATAAGCCCATTGGCGTACCTGAGCATAAATAGAGTCCTGATAATCATAGTCGTGCGACAAAAGCCCGGGTA
>JACFNA010000204.1:1251-5309 GCA_019455085.1 Chitinophagaceae bacterium | reverse complement strand
GATTAAGCCGGAACTGGGCGAGGTTGATTATCCTTACATCTTTATGCATCCGCTCACTTCAGTTTTAGATTCGATGCATGAATCTATCGATTGCCACCAACTCTTTTTTAAGCGGCCGGAACTGATATAATCTGAAGGTTGGCCTTTATCAAATGACACTTCCTAAGGGGTTTGGATAGACTGATTTCTTTAGCTCCTGTATGCTGTTAAATTATTTTTCCGTTTTTCATAAATCCGTTTTTAGCTGATTCAGGAGGTTGGCGCGTCATTTGTTAAGAAGCAATTGAACAATTATTATCGAAAAAGTAAAAATCTTAAAAAGTATGAAAAAACATGTAGCAAATGCAGAATGGAAAGGATCAGTCAAAGAAGGTAAAGGGACTATCTCTACCAGAAGCAAGGTGTTGGATAGTACTGCGTATTCTTTTATAAGCCGTTTTGGAGACGGGTCTGGTACTAACCCCGACGAGTTGTTAGCCGCATCCCATGCAGGGTGTTTTGCAATGGCACTGAGCCTGATATTGGGACAGGCAGGATTTACTCCCGATTATATTGATGCCAGAGCTGAAGTAACCATGGATCCTGATAAATTGGAATTGACCGGTTCACATCTGACAGTGAAAGCCAAAGTGCCAGGTATTTCAAAAGAAAAATTTATGGAATGTGCTGAAGCAGCCAAAGGAGGATGTCCTATTAGCAAAGCATTGAAATTTCCAATTTCGCTTGATGCTACATTGGAGTAATAGAATGATGAGATGGTTTTTAAAACACAATAGGGCTGCTCAAAATGGCAGCCCTATTGCGTTTATTGTTAAAAGTTATGGTTATAGCGGGTTTTGAACGGAGTTCTCATTCGCATTCAATTCATCTTTTGGAAGAAGGAATTGCCAAATATTACCGCCTGTTGGTACAGACATCACGCTGGCTACTGCAGGGTCTGCATTGGTGCCGGTTCTGTCTAAGGGTAAGTTCAGGCGTTTCAGATCATAAAACCTGAATCCTTCTCCCCACAATTCAACGCGGCGTTGCAGCATGATTTCATCTATCAGCGCTTGTCCGGTGTTTACAGACATTGTGTAGCTGGGATCTCTGTTCACAGCGAGTGTGTATAACACCTGAGCGGCTTGTGCGTCTTTACCCCCTTGTCTTGCCAATGCTTCTGCCTCAATGAGGTACATTTCAGCGGCACGCATCAATGGCACATCACCGATGCTGCTTCCGCTTCCGGCTGGAGCAATGAATTTGCGGCTCATATACTTATGACGGCTTCCACCGGGAGGGATAGGGAAGGCGGTGTTTGTGCCTGTAGGATCCCACACTTCTTTACGAATATCTGTTGCAGATATAGTGTTGTAAAGAAGCGAGTTTATGCACTTAGGATTACCTCTGATGTTCGTAGAGTTAAAGTTAGCTGACATATACGCAAAAAACGAGTAGAAGTAAGTTGTCTGATCCTGTACCTGGTGAGAACCCCACATCCATTCAGGGTTCTTATAATCATTAAACCCGCTTAAGTACTGTGCATTACTCATCAAAGTGAATCCTTGCCTTGCCTCATTTGCAAATTGTGCAGCTGTGGCGTAGTCTTGCATTGCAAGTGCTACACGTGCTCTGAATCCTTTTGCTACATTCACATTTATGTGAGAAGCGTTTGTCCTGGCAGGGATTCCTGTGAGGTTAGTGATAGCATCTCCCAGGTCTTTAATGATTTGTTTATACACGTCATCTACGGATGATCTTGGTATCTGATCCTTGGTAGGCTCCAATACCAGCGACAGCCCAAGTCCACTGTTTGCGCCTCCGTTTACATAACGCTCACCGAAGAGTTGAATCATCTGGAAGTAAGCCCATGCTCTATACGCTTGTGCCTGTCCTTTGATTGCCCGTTTGTCAGTATCCGGGCCCTCGGCATTGTCAATGTTGGCTATGATCATGTTGGCATTAGTAATGATGTCGTAGTAAAACTGGAATTCAAAATACACAGTCCACGAATTTTCATTACGGTGATCGAGCCATTGGTAGGTCGAAACAAACCATCCGTTTCCACGGGTCGAAAATACCAGGTCTTCTCCCAGTACATCCATGTCGATCATATTCTTGCTCTGTCCACCCTGATCCTGGCGGCCGTTATATTGGATGTAGAGCGACCTGTGGATACCATTAATGGCGTTCCAGGCATTTTTAGTAGTCTTGAATATGTCCTGGTCACTTACCGAAGAGTTCGGCGAGGTTTCCAGATAATCTTTCTTACAACCAGTCAGTATGAAACTGCCTGCCAGAAAGATTACTAATGTGCTTAATAATATCTTTTTCATATTCTTCAAATTAAAAGTTTACGTTGATACCTGCTGTAATGATTCTGGCAGGGGTATAACTGTTTGAGTTAGTACCGGCAAAGCTTTGATTGATATTGGTGCCCTTGCGCTTAGAGAACAGGTACACGTTTTCAGCACCGATAAATACCGATGTATTCTTCGCATTGATTCTGTCGTTTAACGACTTTGGCAAATCATAGGAGAAGGTAACAGAGCGGATATTGAGGAAGCTGGCGCCCAACAGCCATCTGTCAGATGCAGCTCCATAAATATTTATCGCATTGTTCTGCATTCTTGGAACATCGGTAATATCACCGGGCTTTTGCCATCTGGTAAGTGCATCTTTATGAAGAGCCCCACCATAGTTACCAGAACTCATAATACCTGCGTAGGTGTTGTCATAAACAAGCCCACCGATTTGGTATTGTAACAGGAAATTCACTGTAAATCCTTTATAAGCAAAAGTGTTTTCAATACCTCCGAAAAGGTCGGGAATGGCAGTTCCTGCGTAGTGATATTTTGCATTATTGACATCAGTAGTTACAGTATCCATGGTGCCATTTTTATTGGCCTTTACACGGACGCCGGAACCGGTAGTGTTATTTGCTGTAAATAATCCGGCACCATCATCAGGATCTACCCCATACCAGTCGCGCAGCCAGTAGTCATATATAGAATGGCCTTCCATGAGTTTTTTAGTCCCACTGATTTGTTCAGGGTTCTCAGCCGGCATTTTGGTGATTCTGTTTTTAACTGTGCTTGCGTTTACCTTTACAGTCCAACTAAAATCTCTACTCTTTACAACTTCGCCGATTAATTCTACCTCGATACCACTGTTATACATGTTACCAATGTTGGTGGGAATTTCGAAGCCTCCATCTGATAAAGGAGTCTGTACATCGAAGATCAAACCGGAAATCTCCCTGTGATAATATTCAATACTACCTCTTAAACGGTTTTTCAAAAGACCGAAGTCCACTCCCACGTCAAAAGGTTTACTGGTTTCCCATGTGATTAACGGGTTGGGCAATTGAGATTGCAATGCACCTGGTTCGTCGGCGTTATTACGCCCAAGAGAATAAAGGCTTTGGTATGCATAGTAAGTACCTACGGCATCGTTTCCTAACTGGCCATACGAGCTCCTTAGTTTCAGTGAGTTTACCCAGTCAATTCCGTGCATGAATTTTTCCTTGTCTATTCTCCAGGCAAGACCTACTCCATAGAAGTCGGCCCATCTTACATCCTTAAAGAAGCGGCTGTTACCGTCCCTTCTAACGTTGGCACTGATAAAATACTTTCCGGAGAAGTCATAGTTTACACGACCGAAATAGCTTTCGATTCTGTGCTCAGACTTTGAAGAAGTAAGGCTGTTGATAGTTGAGAAGTTAGGAAATTCCACACTTCCCTGAAGTACTTCCCCTTGCTTGGATCCTGAAAGTGACTGATAGGTGTAATCGTAGTTTTCGTGACCAGCAGTAGCACCTATATTATGTTCGTTGAATCGTTTGTTGAAGTTAAGTACCTGGTTGAAAGTGTAGCTGATAGTCTTCTGGTTTGCTTTACTAGCCCTTCCTGCAGGAGCTCCATCACCCACAATCGTATTTTCGTAGGTAGATGAGTTGTAGTCAGTAATATCGGCTCCGATATTAGTTGCAAAGTTGAGCCAGTCTGTGAAGTAAAGGTTTGCATAAGCACGCCCGCTTATAGTGTTCCTGCGGAAGTCGTTCTTATTAAGCTTTGTTT
>JACFNA010000204.1:0-1241 GCA_019455085.1 Chitinophagaceae bacterium | reverse complement strand
TGTTTCTTCGATTACGTGCCTTCCCGGATACGCACCTGAAGGACGGTTAGGAATGCCCAGTCCGAGCCCTCCCATGTTACCGAGATCATAGATTTTATTTCCGAATTCATCAAGGAGATATTCCCCTGTGGTCATGTTGTGTGCATACACAGGGTAGATCGGCCCGATACCTCTGGAGAAGAAGAACGGATTGACATATCCTGTGCTGCTGCCATCACTTGCCTGGTTGGATGTGTTAACTGCTCCTGAAATGTTGAGTCCTGTCTTAATCCATTTCTGGGGCTGGGTGTTGATTACTAACCTTCCTGTAAATCTCCTCCAGTCTGATCTGATCAGATATCCTTTCTCATTGATAAAGCCAAAAGAACCCAGGTAATCTGATTTATCGTTTCCTCCCGAATAGGAGAGTACATATTCATTCCTTACGCCCTGACGAATCAGTTCTTTAGCCCAGTCTAAATCATCAGGGTAAAGCAGTTCCGCATTCGGATTGATTGTTCCATCCACCCTTACGATGTCGTTATCTGCAATTCCCTTAAATGGATTGTAAGCCAGTTGGGCTTTAATGCCATTGGTTGCGTTCTGAGCTGCCTGAGCAGGTGTCTGTCCTGCACCTGTAGTAGGATAAATGAGTGCATTCCTCATAGATTCCCACATCAGAGGGTAATATTCAAATGGATTTACCCTTTCATATTCAGGAAGGCCGCGGCTGCTATACCCCTGTGTGGCTTTGATCGATAAGTTGTTTTTGTTTTTTGCTCCCTTGCGCGTTGTGATCATGATCACCCCGTTGGATGCACGGCTTCCCCACAGTGCCACGGTGGAAGCATCTTTAAGTGTAGTGATTGTTTCGATGTCGTCACTATTTAAGTTACCCAATCCACCATCATAAGCAATTCCGTCCACTACGATGAGCGGACCATCACTGGCTGAGATAGATCCAAATCCCCGGATTCTGATTCCGGGAGAGCTTCCCGGGCTTCCTCCGGCCGCAGTAGTTTGTACACCAGGCCCCGTGGCTACGATAGCATTCAAAGGATTCATAATTCCTCTGTTCTTGAAGTCGTCACCTGATACCTGATTAGCTGATCCGGTGAAGTCACCTTTTTTTACCTGGCCATACGCTACCACGATTACTTCTTCCAGGCTCTTGTCAACTCTGGAGAGTGCAAGGGTAATGAAGTTGTCCGCAGGGATTACGGCTTCTTTGCTTTCCCTGCCCACACTGGAAAATACCAGTC
>JACFNA010000203.1 GCA_019455085.1 Chitinophagaceae bacterium | reverse complement strand
AAATGATAGACATCTGCGACTTTGCTCTTGGCCTTTCAAGACAGCTTTATGGACTTACAATGCATAGCGAACGCCCCGGACACAGAATGTACGAACAATATCACCCGTTAGGGATTACCGGAATTATTTCTGCATTTAACTTTCCTGTAGCTGTATGGAGCTGGAACTGTATGATTGCACTGGTATGTGGCGATGTGTGCGTATGGAAACCATCTGAGAAAGTACCTCTTTGCGCCATTGCATGCCAGCATATCATAGCAAAAGTCTTCAAAGAAAATAAGGTACCGGAAGGCGTGAGCAGCATCATAATTGGTGGTGCCGAGGTAGGCCAATGGCTCACTTCCGACGAACGTGTACCGCTGATTTCTGCGACAGGAAGCACCAGAATGGGTAAAGCCGTGGGAGCTGCCGTAGCGGCTCGTCTTGGCAGAAGCATTCTGGAATTAGGAGGTAACAATGCCATCATCATATCTAAAGAAGCTGACCTCGACATAGCCATCGTGGGAAGCCTTTTCGGAGCAGTAGGTACAGCAGGCCAAAGATGTACCACCACCAGAAGGCTGATTATCCATGAAGATGTGTATGAAACTTTCAAAAGGAAACTGGTACATGCTTATAAGCAGTTGAAGATTGGCAACCCATTGAAAGAGGAAAATCATGTAGGTCCATTGATCGATAAAGATGCAGTAAACGGATACCTGAATGCACTTGCAGAAGTGAAAAAGGAAGGCGGTAAAATGGTAGTACAGGGCGGTGTGCTCACAGGAAAAGGGTTTGAAAGCGGGTGCTATGTGCGGCCATGTATTGCCGAAGTGACCCCTGATATGGAAATAGTGAAAAAGGAAACCTTTGCCCCTATCCTCTATCTTATTAAATATAAAAAGATTGAGGAAGCTATTGCAATCCAAAATGGCGTACCACAGGGACTTTCATCCGCTATCTTCACACTGAATCTCCGCGAGGCTGAGCGATTCCTCAGCGTGGCAGG
This sequence comes from Chitinophagaceae bacterium, assembly GCA_019455085.1. GTDB lineage: Bacteria > Bacteroidota > Bacteroidia > Chitinophagales > Chitinophagaceae > Ginsengibacter. Next base: position 4,362 of record JACFNA010000203.1, on the reverse strand, counting down.
AAGTGATTGCGGTATCGCCAATATCAACATTGGCACATCGGGCGCTGAAATAGGCGGTGCTTTTGGAGGCGAAAAAGAAACAGGTGGTGGTAGAGAAAGTGGCAGTGATGCATGGAAGGCTTACATGCGCAGGCAAACCAACACCATTAATTACTCTGATCAATTGCCCCTGGCGCAGGGAATCAAGTTTACAGTATAGACATAACAGTTCGCGTATTTTAAACTGCCTGCTACCACACAGGCAGTTTTTTTGCATTTGTGATAATCATTATTCCCTTCTCCCTCCGCAAACATCAGGACACCATAACCCCTCTATCCTTCATCTCACTGAAATTATGTAACTTGATAGCTCTTTTAGACTACCGAATGAAGCTACTATCAATTGCACTCCTGTTATTTTCAGGCTCTCTCTACGGGCAGATGTTAGCACCCGGAAACTACCGCTGGCAGATTCAACGAAACGATGGCCAGGCGATAATTTTTAATACTCAGGTACTGGAGGACGGGAAGAAATTCCTGCTTATAAATGGCACAGACAGCCTCCTGGTTGAAAATATCAGTCGTAAAGACGATTCAATCTATATAGAGTTGCCATTCTATGAATCTGCCTTTATGGTAAAGCCTGATGCAGCACATAATTTACGGGGCGAGTGGATTAAGAGTTCGGCCGGAGTGCCAGTACTCAGAATGCCCGTTATCGCAGAATATGGCAATCGTACAAGGTTTCCAGCAAGTAAGAAAGCCAGATACAATGTAACAGGAGAATGGGCTACCACCTTCACCGATGAGAAGAAGGAATCAAAAGCCGGTGGAGAGTTTGTGCAAAACGGAAACTACATCACAGGCACTTTCAGAACACCATACGGCGATTACCGCTTCCTTCAGGGAATAGTATCGGGCGACAGCATTTCACTCTCAGGATTCGATGGCAGCATGGCGTTGTTATTTAAAGGAAAAATTTATCGCAAAAAGATTGTCGGTAAGATGTATTCGCGAAATAGTGATGCACTCGACTGGCGCTCTGATAAAGGACAGGTAGATTTGCCCGACAACCTTACTAAAATCAAGCCTGATGCCGGAAAGGTCAGCTTTACTTTTCCGGATACAGATGGAAACCCCGTGAGCATTAATGACGACAGGTATAAAAACAAGGTAGTGGTATTACAGATTATGGGTTCGTGGTGCCCAAATTGCCTGGACGAGATGCAATTTATTATCGACAACTATAAGCGGTATGAAGCAATGGGCGTAGAATTCATAGCCCTGGCCTACGAACGCACGGATAATTTCAGGGAATCTCAAAAGGAATTGCAGCAATTTCTAAAAAAGTTCGATATCCCCTATCCTATTCTGATACCACCGGTATCAGTAGCTGACGAGGACAAAACAGAAAAAACGATTCCGCAGATAGATAATATTGTGGCATTTCCTACAACCATTTTCATAAATAAAAGCGGGTACATCGTAAAAGTGCACAACGGATTCGACGGGCCTGCTACCGGAATACATTTTACCAGATACAAGGAAGAATTTGAACAGACACTTAAAGCGCTCTCTGCTCAATAAATCACCGATCAGAAAATAGCTCTGAGCGAGGCGCGCCCTGTATGGATTACCATACCTGATGATGGCTTCCTGCCTTCGTATTGTAAACTCATTTCGATATTGCCTGCAATCCTTTTGGTAAACTCCAGATTCCAGAGCAGGTTACCTCCTGGTTGCAGCCCATCTAGTAGAAGAAATCCTACCGGGGAATTAGCATTACCTTCAAAAGAGATATTGTTCAGAGAGAAACGCCCGTTTATCATACCACTGGAAAAGACATTGTATCTTAATTCGGCTGTCACCGCATTGCTGACAGATTTCTCCCTGGCACCTAATTCATTCTCCTTGGTATTGAGTCCGTAACCCAGAGTGGCTCTAAAAGCAGTCTTATAGATAAAAGAAAAAGATGGCTCAAAATTCAGCTCTTTCACCTCATAATTTCTATCTGCAAAGGCAGGTACAGAAAGCCTTTTTTTCCTGAAATTCAGTACAATTACATTTGAGAAACTTCTGGATAAATTCCATCTGGAACGAACTCCCAAATCACGCAGGCTGTTACTTTCGTAACCATAACTCAGCACCGCTCTGCTCGTATTCAATCTGTGCGTAAGATCAAGTCCGAATACAGCACTATTGCGATTAAAATAAATACTGTTGGCAAGAAATGAATACAACGAGATAAGGCTTGTGTCATCAAATGTTTTCCCGAAGGGATTAAAAGCAAAACTCCCTCTCGATATTTCCTTTCTGTTTATCTGCAATGAGGAGGTGGTATTAAATCTGTTAATAAACTTTCTGAATGCAGAAGCTCCATCTGACTTCAACCGCGAGGGATTGACAGACACACTATAGTTTAACTGCACGTAATTGGCTTTCACATATTCATTAGTGGGGGTAAGCACCCTTATCCAGCGCTTCTGATCCTGAAACACCGCTATTTCAAATTCATTAAGCTGTGGTATGCCATCTTCATTATAGTCAATCCACATGTAATATCCCTGCCCGGCAGGAACTTCCAGATAAGTGTATTGACGTTTTTGCTCCTGCCCCGCACCTAATTCGTACAAAACGGCACCAGTCAGAAGGCCTTTCCATCCATTAAAAGCATACTCTGCACGCCCCAGCAGGCTTTTATCATCCTTTTGAGTTGTATGAAGATTTTCGTCCACACTGAGTGTCCTGTAAGTCAGGTTTAAACTGAATTGCTGACTTTCACTTTGCATGGCATCCAGCGAGAGTGTAATATTGTTACTCCTGTCTGCATTTTTCAACTTATCTCCGGAGGGCAGCTTATTCACCCTTGAATAGTAACTAATTCCCCATTTAGTTGGTTTCTCCGCATTACTGTTCAAAAACACTTTCCATAACGAATATCCATAGCTCAAAGGCGACAGCGTATCATATAACTTCATAAGATGCCTGTTGTGCTCAGCCTGGAAGGAAGTGCCTATCCTGTATTTATGAAATGTCTGAAAAGTCTTGCTGATTCCCAGATCGGGTTTAATATAGTTAACCGAATAGTCATACCCGTTACCAGAAGTAATGTATAACCGATTGTTAAACTCCCATCCTCTTGTGGCATAAAACGTTTCCACAACATTTCTGTTTCCTCTGAAGTCATTATCCCTTCTGTAATTCAGATATTGATAGCGAATAAAATTTTTAAGTTTTGACATTCCCATACTGAAATTAAAAAGCTTTTCATCTGCCGGCGGCACCAGAATACCCAGACCCCAATCCCGATAAAACTCAACCCCCCGCAGTGTCTCAGGCGCCTTATACTTGTGATTTACATTTTCATATCCCACTTCTGTCGAAAGCACCCAGGATGCACCTTTGTCTTTTGAAACGGGCCGGTTATCCTTAACTGAAATATTCCAGGCCGCTCCTCTGTTATCAGCATTTCCAATTTCTGAAAATGTATTTACATCATAATCACTAAAAGCAGCAGCCGCCGATACAGCACTATGTGCACTGATCTGATACTTTGTACTTGCGGTAACCACCTGATGTTTCTTGGGCGTTATCAATAACAACGCAGGCTCCCAATCGCCCTGTGGCTTGCCATCTACAGGAGCTACCCACTGATACACACGGCCATTGGCATTCCCGGCCACCGGCACATAATTTCCTCTCCCCTGTCCTACATTAATAAATGAAAGGCTGTATAAAGTGCGGGTTTTGTCGGTTGAGAACACATAGATTGAATCCGAAACACCATTCACAGTGGTATCCACTCTACTATACAAAATCTTATCAACCGAGAATGTATCAGGAACCACATCCGGGTAATAAGCACTATCAATCTTATTGCCTATGGTACTTAAAAACTGGCGTTGGGCATCTGAGAGCGACTGATTGATGGGACTATTCTTAGCATCCGTGTTAGCATAGGCTCCCACACTGAACTCCCACTTCTTTCCCATCTTAAATTCATCTCCAAAATACAGCATAGAGTTTAGAAAATTTCTATCCGAATACTCAAATTCCACCTGAATTCTTGAATCACGGGTAATCATACGTTTAGCTGTAAAGGTTAGCTCCGCCGTGTTATAATCAATCACATAATCCCTGTCATCACCTCTTTCCCTAAGTTGGCCGTCGACATATACACGTTCAGTTCCCGCAAGAACAGCGAAATATAATTCTCCGTTTGTTCCGTACAGTTTATAAGGTCCCTGATTCCCTTCCAGTGCATTAATTACGTTTCTTGCAAACTTCCCCCGGGCTATCGCTCCACTCACAATTAACGAATTGGAGTTTCCACCTTTCAGTTTATTCTCCGATAAAAAAGAAGCTCCCTGCAATCTCTTATAA
>JACFNA010000202.1 GCA_019455085.1 Chitinophagaceae bacterium | reverse complement strand
GCTTCACCTTTTAATTCCTCCAGTAATTCCTTATTGATATCAGAAAAATTATTGACGAAGTTTAACGGGTTTTGAATCTCGTGTGCTATACCCGCTGTGAGTTCTCCGAGCGAAGCCATCTTCTCTGATTGGATGAGTTGGGATTGGGTGGATTTTAAATCAGACAATGCTTTTTCTATCTCATTATTTTTTTGATTCAAAATTTTGTTTGCATTCCGTTTCTTCCTGTTATTACGGAATAGGCCCGCTGCTATCAATAACAAAAAGAAAAATCCCGCAATCAGAATGTACATTCTTAAACGATTCTTATACCGGAGCGCTGTTGCTGCGCGCTCCTGCTGATGCATCTTTTCACTGAATGTGATGTTCTGAAATTCTTTTACTTTTTCCTGGCTGAACAAACTGTCCTTCGCTGCGACCAATATGCTCTGATATTTGAAGGCGCTATCTATTTGACCTTTGTCTTTGTATATTTTGGTCAGGAGGGTTGCAGCACTGACTATCTGCACCATCTGAGATGTTAATCTGACTTCCGACATGACTTTCTGCGCATAGAAAACCGCAGAGTCTGTCTGCCCCAATTTCTCAAAAACACCGGCTATTCCATTGTAACCATCAATAGTGTTCACAGGTAAACTAGGAATTGCAATACCCGTGCGATAATAATCCAGGGCTTGCTGAAGTCGGCCTTTTTGAATGAATATCTTTCCCAGGGTAAAGTAGGGGCGAGACCAATAGCTCTTTTCCTTTATTCCAAAATTGTAAGCTTTTTGAGAATAGAAGAATGCAGAATCTGTTTTGCCAAGGCCATAATACGCTTCTCCAATGAATTCAAGAACTAGTTGGGGACGGTCTTCGGGTTTTAGTCTGGATACATTTACCTTGAAAAGATAGTTCAATGCATTCAGGTAGTCGTTGCTTAGAAGATAGACAACTCCCAGGCTTCTTTGGGCTTGCTGAATTAATGCAGAATCTTTCAATTTCTCACCAATTTGCAAAGCCTCCAGTGCATTTTCCAATGCTTCTTTATTATTCCCCCTGGAAACGAGGGCGTAAGAAATTAAAGTCAGATTACTAAATTGCCCCCTTTCATCTTTTAACTTTTTAGCTAACACGAGGCCTTTTGTAGAATATAGCAGACTGCTGTCAGGATAAGCCCAATTATAAAAGGTTGATATATTCTTAAGTAGCCTCACCTTGTTGGTATCCTCTTTTGCAGTCTTTAATTCATGCTTCAAACTTTCTGCAGTTATTGATTGAGCAGATACTGCTTTTGCCATTATCAAAAAGGAAAGAGAAAAGAAAAATGTTTTCATTGCAATAAAAATTATATAGTTCCTTTACCAGGTAATTGAATTATAAACGCCGTCCCCTCTATTGACTTTCCATCTGACGATAGCAGGCTCTCTACCCTTATTGTCCCATCATGCTCTTTGGTGACTATATCATAGCTCAGGCTCAACCCCAACCCTGTTCCCTGCCCTGTGGGCTTCGTAGTGAAAAAGGGCTGAAAGATTTTGTCTTTTATTTTTTCGGGAATACCATTGCCGTTATCCTTTACACATATTTCAACTTTATCACCTAATTTTTTAGTGGCGACTATAACAGTTGGTTGATACCCGGTAATATTTTGTTTGAATTTTTCATTTGTGGCGAAAAACGCATTATTGATCAAATTCAAAATCACTCTCCCCATATCCTGAGGCATCACATTTATTTTTGGAAGTGAAGAATCAAAATCAGTTTTCATCGTCGCATTGAATGATTTATCCTTTGCCCTCATGCCGTGGTATGCCAATCGTAGATATTCATCACACAAGGCATTGATATCCGTCAGTTCTTTTTGACCAGTTGAGGATCGGGAATGTTGTAGCATTCCTTTGACAATCGCATCAGCACGTTTGCCGTGATGATTTATTTTTTGTGAGTTTTCCTTTATGTCATCCGCAATTTCACTTGCATTCTGGATATTACCTTTCGCCAAATCTGACTTTAATTCATCCACTAATTCAGAATTGATGTCGGAAAAATTATTGACAAAGTTTAACGGGTTCTGAATTTCATGTGCAATACCGGCAGTGAGTTCTCCAAGCGAAGCCATCTTCTCAGATTGGATAAGCTGTTTTTGGGCGGATTTTAAATTTTCCAGCGATTTTCTTAATTGCTCCGTACGGTGGGTTACTTTTTCTTCCAATAGTTTATTGGCACGACGAAGTTGCCTTGAACGAAAATGAACAGTCGCCCAGATGATACCGGCAAATGCTGCAACAAAAATGAGGATAGCCCACCACCTAGTCCACCAGGGAGGAGAAATAATGATAGCTATATCTTTTTCACTCCAGCTATTGTTGCTGTTTATCGCCATTACTCTAAACACATAATCGCCTACAGGAACACCGAAGAAATAGGCTTTTTGCTGTTCGCCTGCATCGTGCCAGCGATTGTCGTACCCTTGCAGCATATAGCGATAATGTATTGCGCCGGTATTGGTATAATCCAACGCTGCAAAATCAAAAGAGAAAGAGTTTTGGGTATGCCCTAATTTTATTTTTCCAGTTTGATATAAAGGTTTCTTCAACAGGCTTCCTGTACCGGGAAGAATTTCTTTATTGCCCAATTGAAATCCGGTGATGTTCAATTCCGGACGGATAAAATTTGTTTTCAGGCTATCTGGATAAAAAGAATAATAACCCCATGGATTTCCTATATACAATTTGCCATCCTGCGCCTCGTAATTAATTTCTCCTGCGGTAGTATTCAGTTTTACTCCGTGCTGTGCACCATAGATATAAAGTGAATCCCGCTTAGCGCTAATGCGGTAAATCGCATTGGTTCCGGTTACCCACAGGGTATGCCTGCTGTCTTCCTGAATGTTAGAAACATCCAATGGGCTGAAACCTGTGATTGTATCCCGGTAACGATAAAAACGGTCTTGTGCAGCGTTAAACCGAAATAAACCATTTGCAGATCCTGCCCACAAAATACCTTCTGCATCCTTATAAATACATAAGAAGCTAAGTCCCTTTGAATAATACTGCCACCTGCCACTTTTTTTATCCAATCTGTCAAGTCCTCCATTGGTTGCAACCCATAGAAAATTCCCGTACACGGCTATGTCAGAAACCTGATTACCGCTAATTCCATTAGTGTCCTTTCTGTTATGTTGGAAATGTAGAAGAATTTCACCTGTTTGGGTATTCATTTTATACAAACCGTCATCACCGCCTATCCAGAGAGAATGTTCATCATCATCAAAACACAAATTGTAGATTCTTGTGCCTTTCAATTTTCCTGAACCGGTATAATGAGTGAATTTACCCGTAACGGGATTAAATTTATCCAATACATTCAGCTTCTGTTGCGCAACAGAATCATAAGTCCCCATCCAAAGGTTGCCTTCACTATCGGCAATCATGGTGCTGATACCTGTTATGGACAGACTGTTAGAATTATTTGGTTGATGAACGTACAATTTTTCTTTCCCCTGTACCGGTTTGTACAAAAGCCCATTATCGGTGGCTATCCAAAGGTCACCCTTCTTGTCTTTGTAAAATGCATTTACATAAGCCTGTTTGGTAGAAATGTATGGAATATCTTCTCTAAATGGATTAATATAATACAGATTTCCTCCAAGTGCACCGATCCACAAAATGCCGTTTTTATCCATGAGAGTACCAAATGCCCCCGGGCCAGAACCGGTGGCAGTATCTGCAATCACTTTTCCTGAAGGCAGTATTAAAAAGCCGTAATGAGTTGCTTTGCCTGTGCGGAAGTCATATCGTTGTAATCCCTGCGAGAAACTTCCTATCCAAAGATTGCCTGCAAAATCGCCGGTGATAAAAGTTATAACATCGTTTTGTCCATTTCGTAAAGGAAATGATCCTAACTTTTCGGGATGATCCGGATCATAAGGGGGATACCGGGTGAAAGCGCCGGTATTCCTGTTCAAAGTCAGAAGTCCATTATCCCTTGTTCCAACCCACAGTGTTCCCCAGCTATCTTCATAGATAGATGAAACGGAATTCACCGGGCTTTGGGGGTTCTGCGGGTCGGGCAGGTAGCGAGTAAAAGTGCCGGTGGATGGATGGAAAAGATTAAGTCCCCCGGTTCCCTTTGTGCGGGATAAACTACCATAACAACCCACCCACAGGTTTCCTTGCCGGTCTTTATATAACCTGAAAATACGATTGCTGCTTAATCCTGAAGTATCGCCCGGCCTATATTTGAAATGAATAAATTTTCCCGTGCTATGCTGTAGCATGTCTAAACCATCACGTGTTCCTATCCACAAATTACCTTCGTGATCTTCAAGAAGTCCGCCAATGCTGATACTATCGTTTGCCAGGCTCGCCGGGTCTTTGTCGGAATGTTTGAAATGGGTAAATGAATATGTAAACGGGTTAAAACGGTAAAGCCCTCTTCCGAATGAACCCACCCATAACATTCCCGAAGAATCTGCACATAATGCAGTAGTGGGGAAGCCTGCAGGATTAGCGGAGTCCGGAGAAAAAAAGGTAAACCCTGCGCCATCGTAGCGAAATAATCCCGATCCATGTTCTGCGTCCACACCCGCCAGCCAGATATAGCCTTGTTTGTCCTGGGTGATGTCTAAAATGCTTCTCAGTCGATTATTTTCTGACGTTGCCTTTTGAACAATTTTCTGTTGGGCGTGTGCTGCCGGAGCAGATGTCGCAAGAACAAAAATGCTGAATAAGAATATAATGTTCTTTTTCATTGAAATGATACTTTAAATTTTTTATATCGGTAATTGAATGATAAATTCTGTTCCTTCACCTTCTTTGCTATTCACTCTTATTTCTCCACCGTGCGTCTTTATAATATCATAACTCAGACTTAATCCCAAACCCGTCCCCTGGCCTGTAGGCTTAGTGGTGAAGAATGGTTGGAAGATTTTGTCTTTTATCTTTTCAGGTATGCCGTTTCCGTTGTCTTTTACAATTATCTCAATACTGTCGCCAGAATTTTTAGTGCGTATCGTGACAGTTGGTTCATATCCGGAAAGATGCTGCTTGCTTTTATCACCGACTGTAAAAAGTGCATTGTTGATCAAATTCAGCAGTACCCTCCCAATATCCGGTGGTACTACATTTATTTTAGGAAGTGAAGAATCAAACTCAGTCTTCGTCTCACAATTAAAACTCTTGTCTTTTGCTCTCATGCCATGATATGCCAGTCTCAAGTATTCATCACATAAGGCATTGATATCTGTTGGTTCTTTTTGCCCTGAGGATGTTCGCGAATGCTGAAGCATGCTCTTGACAATAGCATCGGCACGTTTGCCGTGATGGTTGATTTTCTCTTCATTTTCTTTTATGTCATTTAAAATAGCCTTTGCTTCAGTGACATTTCCTTTATCTATTT
>JACFNA010000201.1 GCA_019455085.1 Chitinophagaceae bacterium | reverse complement strand
GTTTTGCTTGATGAAAATGCTTTTTCTGAAATTCCCCGGCAGGAATCATGAACAACCATTACACACACTCGCATTGAGTGAACCCTTCACCTAAAGGTAGTGGCTTCTTACAACTTCTCAACTGCCTTTTTATGAACCAGTTTCTACACTGATTCCCGATCCACACAAATAAAAATTTTTTGGGAAAAAAGTGTGTGTGTGTGCACTGTGTAATTACCTTAAAATAAAAAGGCGCACCCTTAATGGCTACGCCCTGTATCATTATTCTTCATTAAAATAAACCAACCTCTTCAACTTATCACCGGCTATCCCTTAGGGGTGAGTCCCTGCAGGCAAAATGCTCCATCCGGACTTCTATTCTATTTCACCGGCTCCCCTTTTGTATTCTCGTGCCTGAAAACCACAGTACCATCAAACACATCTACCAGCACAGGAACATTCTTCTCAATGCCACCGGCAATCAGCTTTTTGCTCAGCTCATTTACAATCTTCTTTTGTATCAGCCGCTTTAATGGCCTTGCACCAAATTGTGGGTCATAGCCATTATCCACCAGGTAGTCCATTGCATAATCTGAGAAGTCGATAAAGATATTTTCTTTCGCGAGTTGCTTTTTCAATTCCTCTAATTGAATACCGATAATTTCTCTGATTTCTCCTTTCAGCAATGGCTGGAACATGATAATCTCATCAATCCTGTTAAGGAACTCAGGACGCAGAGTTTGCCTCAGCAATTCCATCACGGTTGCTTTGGTATTCTCCACTACTTCTTCACGGTTTCCTTCATTTACATTATCAAAGTTGTTTTGAATTATCTCACTTCCCAGATTGCTGGTCATGATGATGATAGTATTCTTAAAGTTCACCACCCTTCCCTTATTGTCTGTAAGCCGGCCATCATCCAATACCTGTAACAGAATATTGAACACATCAGGATGTGCTTTTTCGATTTCATCAAACAGCACTACACTATATGGCTTTCTTCTCACCGCTTCCGTAAGTTGCCCTCCTTCTTCATAACCCACATATCCCGGAGGTGCCCCCACTAATCTGCTTACACTGTGCTTCTCCTGATACTCGCTCATATCAATGCGGGTCATCATCCGGTCGTCATCAAAGAGATATTCTGCAAGCGCTTTGGCCAATTCCGTTTTACCCACACCGGTAGGGCCCAGAAAAATGAAAGAGCCGATCGGTTTATCAGGATCATGCAATCCGGCACTGCTCCTCCGCACAGCATCTGCTACAGCCTCAATAGCCTCATCCTGACCCACCACCCTCTTATGCAATTCATCCTCCAGATTCAGGAGTTTGTCTTTTTCACTTTGCATCATCTTGTTTACCGGGATACCCGTAGCCTTTGCCACACTCTCTGCTATATCTTCCGCGTCCACCTCTTCTTTCAGTAATCGCGAATCACTGTTTTCTGAAAGCTCTTTCGTGAATCTGGCAATCATATCCTCCTGCTCTTTCAGCTTACCATATCGTATCTCTGCTACCTTACCATAGTCGCCTTCGCGTTCAGCCCTTTCAGCATCCTGCTTCAACTGCTCTATCTCGGCCTTGGCATTCTGTACTTTTTCTACAAGCTCCTTTTCCTGTTTCCACTTCGCCATGAAGGTATCGCGCTGTACCATCAGGTTTGATATCTCCATATTAAGATCTTTCAGCTTTTCTTCATCGTTTTCTCGCTTAATTGCCTCGCGTTCTATTTCCAGTTGCCTGATTGCCCTTTCCAATTTATCGAGTTCCTCCGGCATAGAATTCATTTCAAGTCTCAGTTTGGCCGCGCTTTCATCTATAAGATCTATTGCCTTGTCGGGCAAAAACCTATCAGTGATATACCGGCTGGAAAGTTCTACTGCGGCAATGATAGCTTCATCTTTAATGCGCACATGGTGATGTGTTTCGTAACGGTCTTTCAGGCCCCTGAGGATGGAGATGGCATCGTCTATTGAAGGTTCATCTATCATTACCTTCTGGAATCTCCTTTCCAGCGCCTTATCTTTCTCAAAAAATTTCTGATATTCATTCAGTGTCGTGGCTCCGATAGCTCTCAGGTCGCCCCGTGCCAGTGCAGGCTTCAGAATATTGGCAGCATCCATCGCGCCTTCACCACCGCCACCTGCACCCACCAGCGTATGGATTTCATCAATAAATAGTATGATAGCTCCATCGCTCTCAGTCACTTCCTTAATTACCGACTTCAGCCTTTCTTCAAACTCACCTTTATATTTGGCACCCGCAATAAGCAGCCCCATATCCAAACCAAAAATCACCTTCGATTTAAGGTTCTCCGGCACATCGCCACTGATTATCCGGTTAGCCAGGCCTTCCACTATTGCGGTCTTACCCACACCCGGCTCGCCTACCAATATTGGGTTGTTCTTCGTTCTCCGGCTCAGTATATGAAGGGTTCTTCTGATTTCTTCATCGCGCCCGATAACCGGATCCAGTTTGTTGTTCCTCGCAAGTTCATTCAGATTTTTCGCGTACTTATTGAGCGCGTTAAATTGGGCTTCGGAAGTTTGCGAACTTATATTTCCTCCTTTGCGTAACCCCTGAATAGCCAGCGCAAGGTCCTTCTCGGTAAGTCCTGCTCCCTTAAGCATCTTACCTACATTATCATTTCCCTGCACCATCGCAAGCAGCAGATGTTCCACACTCACAAACTCATCACCAAATGTCTTTAGCGTGCCCGCAGCCCTCAGCATTACATTGTTCAGGTCACGGCTAATCATCTGTGCCGGTTCGCCATCGCCCATTACAGGTAACTTTTTAAGACTTTCATCAACCTTAGATTCCAACACACTGATGTTGACATCATTTTTCTTGAGCAAATATTCCACAGGGCTGTCTTTATCAGACAACAAAGCCTTCAGCAAATGTTCCACTTCAATATTGGGATTCTTTGCATCAAAGGCAAGTTGCTGCGCACGCTGCAGCGCCTCCTGTGATTTGATAGTAAGATTATTCGGGTTCATTTTTATTAATCATTTTAGCAGTGAAAAGCACATCAAAGATTAATCCAAGAATTTAATACGGATTCTTTCAGAAATTATGACCTGAAAATAAACGCAGACTGACGGAAATTCAGTTTCAAAGTTATTTTTCTGTAATTTTTTCAGTTCAATTCCTTACTTTTTCCTTCAAAGAGTGGCTGCCGGACTGCCGGCTTTCAGAGGCAACCTGTTTCACCCCATTTTAACGCCTTCTTCTCCACTCTTTTCCTGTGCACTACGTATATTTACATACTCACGTAATCGGATGAAACCACTTCTGACCTTTTTCGCGCTGCTGATTTTTTTTGCCTTACCATTTAAGGCAGATGCCGGGCCTCAGCCTAACCAGAAGGATTCAATTTCCATCAAAAAACTCTGGAAGCAAATCGCAAAGGAAAATACTTTCCAGATTGAGGGGGTTATATCCCAATCTGACCCGAGGCTGGCAACAATTAAAAAACTGACTACACCTTATGACCTTCTGAAAAAGGTAATGGACGATCAAAATGCGTACGTAAGACTGTATGCCTTCGTGGTACTGGCCGACCAGATGGATCATCTTCCAATGGAAATCATAAACAAGATCAAGAACGACCCTACTCCCATAACCGTAATCACAGGAGATCAAAAAAAAATAAAAGCTTTTAGTGAGGTGGCTAACGGATTTCTCAAATAGTTATCTTTAGCGCCATTATATAGTAATTGCATGTTTAAAATATTTTTGGAGCATCAGTGGAAAGAGTTCTGGCGCGGAAGAAATAAGGCAGGTAGTCTGGCTGCCAAAATCTTTATGATGATTATTGTCGCCTACTTTCTGCTCGTAGCATTAGGTCTTGGGTTTTTCATGAAGCAGATTCTCAAGGACGTTTTTCCGGGTACGGATCCTATTCAATCTTTTAACGGTGTCATCCTGTATTACTTTCTGGCTGATTTCCTGATGAGAATACAACTGCAGGAACTGCCTACCCTGAGCATCCAGCCCTATCTGACAATTAATATCAGGAAGAAAGTACTCATAAACTTTCTCAACGGAAAGGCGCTGATGAGTTTTTTTAATGTGGCTCCTTTGATTGTGTTCTTACCCTTCTGCCTGACCACCATTGCTTCGTCATTGGGCGCAATGGCTACATTAGGATACATTGTCACAATCTGTTCGCTCATCTTGTTCAACAACTTCCTACTCGTATATACCAAACGGAAGGCAAACGATAATCTCGCACTTCTTGCAGGAGGCTTGGTCACCGTGCTTGTATTGGGTGCACTGGATTATTTCAAAATCATTTCAATCAGTGCATTGTCAAATCTGCTATTTCAAAAAATAGCCCGGTACCCGTTTTTATCGCTGATCTTCACAGGTATCGCATTTCTGGTGTACAGAATAAATACTAAATTTTTGTACAGCAATCTTTTCCTTGAAGAGATGACAAAAAAGGAGGCAGCAAAAACAGCCACAGACTATCCCTTCCTTAACCGGTTCGGAGAGGTAGGGCAATTAGCTGCACTGGAACTGAAACTCATCCTTAGGCACAAAAGAAGTAAGTCGGCTATTATGATGAGCTTCGCATTTGTACTCTACGGCTTTTTCTTTTACAAACCCGAATTCATCGCAGAAGACCGCTTTGCCATGATGATGTTTGCGGCTATCTTTATGACAGGCATCTTCCAGATCGCTTATGGCCAATATATGTTCGCCTGGCAAAGTGCGCACTTCGACGGGCTAATGGCTAACCGAATTGATTATAAAAACTTTATCAGAGCCAAGTTTCTGTTGTTCACCATAGCAGCTACGCTGGTAACCATGCTTACCATGTTTTATGGAATTATGAGCTGGAAACTCATCGTACTTCATCTGGTCATTTATTTATACAACATCGGATTCGGTGCAGTCATCGTCCTATTCTTTGCGAATTACAACAAGAAAAGGCTTGACCTTAGCAAAGGGGGGACGTTCAACTGGCAGGGAGTGGGCGCTACCCAATGGATACTTGGGATTCCGCTCATCGCGTTACCTTTTCTCATTTACCTTCCTTTCGGAATAAACAATCAACCATTCTGGGGACTGATTGCCATAGGATTATTTGGCCTGCTCACCTTATCGCTCCGCGAGTTGTGGGTAAACCTGCTTACCAAACTGTTTTCAAAACAACGTTATTCAATCGCCGAAGGATTTCGGGAATAAATTCAAACTATGCTCTTAGAAGTTCAAAATCTAAAAAAGAATTATGGCAACAGAACCGTTGTCAATATTCCATCTCTCGGAATTAATCAGGGAGAAGCCGTAGGCCTGGTCGGCAACAACGGCGCAGGAAAAACTACACTTTTCAGAATGATACTGGATCTCATTCGTCCTACAGAAGGCAAGGTGCTTTCTAATGGCGAAGATGTGTCCCAATCGGATCAGTGGAAGAAATACACCGGCTCC
>JACFNA010000200.1 GCA_019455085.1 Chitinophagaceae bacterium | reverse complement strand
AGATTGCACCATTATACCTGTGCTGCAATATCTTCCATGTGCACAGCCGAGTGGCTGGCGTCGTAAATCGCTTTTCCATCCTTAATTACGATCACCTGTGGTGATTCGTGTTCGACACCATAATCTGTCGCAATCTGGTTACTGATATTACGGTATTTGATCAGATCGAGAAAATATAAGTCGGCGCCGGTAGGTGGGGTGCTTTTTTCAAGCCTGTTCAGAATCATTTTACTGATGCTGCATCGGGTGCTGTGCTTGAAGATTATCTGAGGTATCTCGAATGACTTCGCCCGGATAGTTTCCAGTTGAGAGATGTCATCCAGAGGTATCCAGTCCATGCGTATTATGAATTTTTACATTAGTGAATAATGCCCTCTGTCATCGGGCATCCTGTCTTACTACGGCGGACAGAGGAGCAACTGCTGAAGATGTATCCTGCCATCACTGCCAGTAAAAGAAAAAGGAAGAAGCGTTTCATAGTTTGATTATTCGTTACAAAATTAGTGTAAACTTTATACTTTTCACTTAACGTAGTTTTATCTAAACTATTGTTATTTTGTCCAAATAATTAAGGGATTATGAAGATACATTTTATAGCCATCGGAGGTAGTGTGATGCACCAGCTGGCCATAGCGTTGAAGAAGAAAGGCTATATAGTCAGTGGAAGTGATGATGATATTTTTGAACCGGCAGCCACCAATCTGAGAAATATGGGGCTGCTACCTGACAGGGTAGGGTGGTTTCCGGAAAAAATTTCTGCAGATACTGATGCTATCATTCTGGGTATGCACGCAAGAGCAGATAATCCCGAACTGAAACGCGCACTCGAGTTGAAGGTACCTGTATATTCTTTCCCGGAATATATCTATAAGGAAAGTATGACCAAGAAGCGCATAGCCATTGGTGGAAGCCATGGCAAGACCACCATTACCTCAATGGTCATGCATGTGCTGAAAACCGCCGGTTATGATTTTGACTATCTGGTGGGTGCGCGGCTGGAAGGGTTTGCCAACAGTGTGCAGATCACTGATGCACCTCTGATTGTATGTGAAGCAGACGAATATCCCGCAAGTGCTATAGAGAAGGTGCCTAAATTTCATTTTTTAAATCCACATATAGCAGTGATATCGGGTATTGCCTGGGATCATATCAATGTATTCCCCACTTTTGAAAATTACTGTGCACAGTTCCGGATTTTTATTCAGAAGATTGAGCCCAGCGGAGTGCTTATTTATTATTCCGGAGATTCAGTGTTAAGAGACCTTGTGGAGTCGCACAAGCGTGATGATATCCGTTATATACCGTATCATATACCTGCCCACAGGAATGAGGGCGGAGTGTCAGTGATTACCATTGAAGGGGAAGAAGTGGCCTTAAGCGTATTTGGAGACCACAATTTGCTTAATATCCAGGCAGCAGAGTTTGTGTGCAGGGAAGCAGGCGTATCTGCCAAAGCATTCAGGGAAGCTATTGCTACCTTTAAAGGAGCCGCCAGGCGGTTAGAGAATATTTACAACAGCGGTACCACAAGGGTATATCGTGATTTTGCACATGCCCCCAGCAAGGTGAGAGCCACGGTGCAAGCCGTAAAAGCCCAGTTCCCTGGTAAGAAACTGGTAGCAGTTCTGGAATTGCATACTTATAGCAGCCTCAATGAAGCGTTTATGAAAGAGTATGGGGGCGTACTGGAGGAGGCTGATACTGCAATCGTATTTTACAGCAGGCATGCTTTGGAAATCAAACGAATGCCTTTTTTGGAACCTGCAAAAGTATTGTCAGGATTCCATAAAGAAAATCTTATTATTGCAACAGATAAGCATGAATTAGAAAGCGCATTGGAAGTAATCCCTGTTGAAAATACAAACTTCTTATTCATGAGTAGCGGAACCTATGAATCACTGGATATATTACACACATTACACCTGGATTAAAACAACTTTTATTTTATAGAGATGTCTCTACAGCTATCCAAGCCTCTGGCTTTTATCGATCTTGAAACTACCGGTATTAACATTGCAACTGACCGTATCGTTGAAATTTTTATTTTAAAAATTCTTCCTGATGGTACACAGCAAAAGAAGTATAAACTGCTGAATCCCGGAATGCCTATTCCGCCTGAAAGTGCGGCCATACACGGCATTACCGACGACAAAGTAAAGGATGCCCCTACATTCAAAGAGGTGGCAAATGAATTAAAACAGTTTCTGGAGAACTGCGATCTTGGCGGTTTTAATTCCAACCGGTTTGATATTCCGCTACTCATGGAAGAATTTCTGAGAGCAGATATCAATATTGATTTTTCGCATCGCAGATTGCTCGATGTACAGCATATTTTCCATACGATGGAGAAGCGTACTTTGTCGGCTGCTTATAAGTTTTATTGTCAGAAAGATCTGGTTGATGCGCACAGTGCTGAAGCCGACACGATGGCTACTTATGAGGTGCTACAGGCCCAGGTGAAGCGATATGCGCAATTGGGCAATCAGGTAGATTCTATCCTCGATTTCATTGGGGAAGAGAAGATCGTGGACTTTGCCCGCCGGATTGTATATGATGAATCAGGTCATGAGGTGTTTAACTTTGGTAAACATAAGGGGAAGCGTGTGGCAGACGTGTTTAGTACCGAACGCCAGTATTACGACTGGATGATGAAAGGAGAGTTTCCGCTACACACCAAGCAGAAACTTACAGAAATCTTAAACCGTACTATATTGACAAAAAAGTGATTATATAACGGTATATAAAAAGTAAATTTGTTAGCATTGGCTAATATCAACTTTTTGGAAAAACTTGTAATCATTCCTACTTACAATGAGAAGGATAACATTGCGCAGATGCTGCATGCTATTTTTAGCCTGCAACAGGATTTCCATGTGTTGGTAATTGATGATAATTCGCCCGATGGAACCGGAGAAATTGTCAAATCGCTATTCCCCAAATATCCGGGCGGGCTTTTTCTTGAAGAACGTAAAAATAAAGCGGGACTGGGCACTGCCTATATACATGGATTCAGGTGGGCGCTAAGCAAAGGATATCGATTTATTTTTGAAATGGATTGCGATTTTTCACACGATCCGAAAGACCTGCAAAGGCTATACGATGCCTGTAAACTGGGGGGCGCAGATATGGCAGTAGGAAGCCGTTATATCCCTGGAGGAAAAATCGAAAACTGGCCTGCATCAAGAGTAATGCTTTCAAAAGGGGCGTCGCTTTATACGAGGATGATTACCTTTCTGCCGGTGAAAGATCCTACAGCCGGGTTTGTGTGTTATAAAAGAGAGGTGCTTGCCTCCATCAATCTGGACAATATCACTTTTGTAGGTTATGCATTCCAGATAGAGATGAAATTTGCAGTGTGGAAGGCCGGATTTGTCATCAAAGAGGTGCCCATCACTTTTAAAGATCGGGTAAATGGAAGTTCGAAGATGAACAGAGGGATTGTGAAAGAAGGCATCCTCGGTGTGCTGAAACTCAAGTTATACAGTATGTTCAAAAACTACGGAAGCAGGGTTAAAAACCATGATCGGGTATTCGTAGAGAATGGATACATGGCTTCTGAAAAGGGAGCGTAATTTTTTTTTTCAGGAAAATTTTAATTTTTGGTGTCAAATTTCAGTTTAGCATAAAGAGTGCAAAAAGGCTGAAATTACCACGGTATTACAGAGGCGGGCTGCTTAACCGTTCTCAGTATGCTGTGTTTTTTTGTCGTAATGGCTATTATTATCCAAAGGCTCCTAGCGATGAATTACCTGTATATTTTATTTTGACTTCAGGAAGATACCTTTTCAAGGTCAATCCCGGTGGTCTTTGGCCCGGCCAGTGCTATGATTCCGGCAAGCAGTCCGGTGAGTCCGATAAAGGCAAACCCTGTAAAGAAGGAGGTATGAGAGATAATGACAGGTAACAAGATGGCACCCAGTGCTCCACCGGCATGGCCTAATCCGTCAGACAGTGCAAACCCGGTTGCCCTGGCCTGAGTTGGAAACATTTCGGCTGTGTAGGTGTATGCTACCTGCAGATAAGAGCCCAACGCAAGTGAAGCCAGAAAAGAACCTGAGTATAGCGCATAGATTCCCGCATAGCTTCCCACCAGCAGCATACCTGCCAGCCATACTACCGTAGTAAGAAATATTAATGTCTTTCTTTCGATCCGGTCCACGATCCTTAGTACCAGAAGCGTGCCCAGCGGATATCCGATTGCTCCTACAGCCAGGTAGGCAATGGAACTGCCCATACCTGTTCCTTGTGCTGTAATTAAATCGGCTGCATCTCCAAGGAAACCGTAATTGCCGATGTACCAGAGAAACCACATGCAGATAAGAATAATCAGACGGCGGAGATAAGTGGGCTTTAAAAGTAAACGTATAGGCATGGCCTGTATAAAGTCGACTTTGTTCAGGTCAGGAGCGGGTAATTCAATATGCCGGTTTGTGCAATTGGTTTCCATCAGGGCAATTGTTTTTTCAGCAGATTCCATTCTGCCATGATGCACCTCCCAGCGTGGCGACTCCGGCAGACGAACCCGTAGTATCAGGCCTGCTACCGCAATGAAACCCCCGATCGCAAACAATAACCGCCAGCCAATTATATAATTCGGTACCAGTGCCAATGCTACAAAGGGAGTGATAGTTTGTCCTAAAATACCTATCAGGAAGGTCAGTAGTGTAATGCGTCCCCGACGCGAGGTTGGCGCAAGCTCACTGATATAAGTGGAAACCAGATTGAGATCGGCCCCGACGCCTACCCCGGTCAGAAAGCGGAAAATAATCAGAGTAGTGATATCGGGTGCCAGCGCATCACCAAAAGAGCCCACCGCAGTGAGTGCGAAAGTGAGAATCAGCATTTTATATCTTCCGAACCTGTCGGCCAGTGTGCCAATTACAAATGAACCAATGATATAACCAATCAATCCGACAGAAAGAGCCAGAAATAAACTGGTAGAATTTGACAGATGAAATTGCTCATTGATTGCAGGCATCGCGAAGCCAATATTGCTGATATCGTAGAACGTAAAGAAATAACCCAGACCGATAATTACCAGAAAATTCTTTGGTAAAGCCCAAACGGGAATACGATTAAGCCTGGCAAGTAATGCAGCGCCCTTTTGCTGATATAATTCTGTTTCCATCTTTCCCTGTTTTTATTAGTAGATGTGCTCAAGGTTGTGTGACAAACAATTATCATTCCGAAGTAGTAATGGTGAGTTCTGCGGAGTGGGGGGAACATGCGGACTGGATGGTGAAACCCTTTACTGAAGTAGTTTGTTTCCGGAGTTTGATAATTTATTGGGCATAAGTGACCTGGTAGTTAATTCAGGGCAAATGGAGAAAGGATATACCTAAACTTTCAAATAGCCGTTAATAGAATACATGCCCGGCTAATAGTGGCAGACAAGTGTGTGTACCCTCTCCCTTGTGAATGGAAATTTTGTTTTTCATTGAATAAAATTTGGCGGGGAAGTTGCTTTATCTGTGGATTAGCATTAAACTGAATTAG
>JACFNA010000199.1 GCA_019455085.1 Chitinophagaceae bacterium | reverse complement strand
TTCCTTCATCGGAAGTTCTCCGTGCACCTTGGTCATCAAATCCCATGAAAAGGCTTTGATTGCATATCCGATTCCGGCCAGTGTCCAGTTTCCCGCAGCTTCTGACTGGTTGATCAGGTTCTCAAGATTCATTCCCTGGTTCCAATATACCATCCTCCAAATCTCACCTCCTGCGTCACTTCCTGCATTATAATAGTTATTTGCAAAGTTTGAATATGAACTGGTTCCCATCATCTGGGTCAGCGGACCTATTGCCCTGATGTCCCAATAGATACCCTGATATTGTTGCTCAATATTAGCCAGATACAAATAAGCATCTACATGGTCAGGAGCGTCGACGTTCTTGTTTACATCCAGGAATTTCTTACACCCCATTCCCGTAAGAAGTCCGGCCGCTATGAAATATAAAAATAATTTTTTCATGATTAATGGTATTATCTGTTCTGATTAATTGAATGAAATTGTAAATCCTACTGCAAAGGTGCGTGGCATTGGCAGCGACCATACGTCATAGCCCTCGCCCCCTGTACCACCTGCCGCGGCAGACATGGTGTTACCTACTGCATCAATTCCCGAATAGTTGGTCCACACCGCCAGGTCGTTACCCACCACAAAAAGATCCGCATTAGATATTACCTTAGTCTTCTTAAGGAGCGAAGATGGAATTCTGTAAGATAACCTTACTTCCTGCATCCTCAGGTACTTTACATCTTTCTCAAGCCAGTCTTCATCACCACCGCCAAACATTGAACCATAAAGTGAGTAATTAACTGCAATGGTATTCTTGGTCGGGTTCTTTGTGTTTTCTTCTCCATCTTTCAGCACGCCATTGAACACTACCGGAGGGCCTTCGCGCAGTGCTACCGACTCCCAGCTTATTCCCTGGGTCATCATCAGGCGCTTGGTACCGTTCACCACTGTGGCTCCGAGCCTGCCTGAGAACAGCGCAGAGAAGCGCCAGGCACCATAGTCCAGACTGGTAACCAGGCCATATCTTAATTTAGGCTCGCGGTCTCCAATAATACTCCACTTGGAATCCACCAGAGGCAAACCCGAAGTAGGACTAATCAGGATATCGCCGGCATCATTTCTCTGATATGCAAGCCCGGTAAGGGTGGTGATGGGGTTGCCCTGAGAAATACCATTACGGATATTTCCGGAGTTCCACGTATAAGGGTTGTAGTACTCTGTTACGTTAGCCGGCAGGGATACCACCTCAGATTTTACCTGCGACATATTTACACCCACATTCCACCTCAGCCCGCTTGGGTTTCTGACGATGTCAGCATCAATATGGCCTTCCCAGCCCCATGTATCAAATGCACCCACGTTCATCGTGTTGAGTACAAATCCGGTTGCATAACTCAGACGGAAGTTTTTCACTATCTGATCATCACAATGGGTGAAGAAGTAGGTAAAGTCTGCATTGATTCTGTTATCCCAAAGCCTTGTCTCAAAACCGATTTCCTTAGAGGTATTCATCTCTGGTCTCAGATTCTTGTTCGGGCCGGTGAATCCATACTTAAATCCGCCGCCGGCAAGACCGGTAGCTTCCAATTGTGGGTCAATTTCAAGTGGCCCGGCATCCTTACCTACCTGAGCTATAGATCCTCTCAGTTTCAAATAAGTAATAAATGGCACACTCTTGAACGCCTTCAGGTCACTAAGTATAAAAGAGGCCTCCACCGCAGGATAGAAGTAAGTATTGTTATCAACCGGTAATGTAGAAGACCAGTCATTTCTTGCACGGAAGGTCAGGAACGCAAGATTGTTGTAACCAAACTCAAATTGTCCGGACAAGGCCTGGATTCTCCTCTTGGTATTTCGTTGAGAAGAAACAATGGTAGCCACATCCACGTTGTTGATAGACTGGAAGTCGGGAACGGTAAACTTCGATCCGTTAGTGGTCAACCGGGTGATCGCATTCTCAAGCTGGTGATATCCCACCTGGGCCGACACAGAGAACTTGTTGTCAAAAAACTTGTTGTTGTACCCGGCAAGAATATTAATCGTCGGATCAGAGAAATTCTGATTAGTCAGGTAATAATAGCCCTGTCCGTTATTAGATGCAGCATAATATGGGTGCACGGATGAAACAAATGTTTGCATTCCGACATCCCATCCGAGTTGTGCCCTCACAAAGGTATTTCGTGTAGGGGTCACGGTTACTGCAATGTTTGACAAGAATCTGTCTGACTTATCCTGATATTTATTTTTATAAAGACCAAACAGCGGGTTCAGCAGATCTTCATCCGTGTAATAATTAGGATATCTCATAAATACACCGTCCGGGGTCAGGTAATCTGCCATATTATCCACCATCGGCCATATCATTGCCCTGTATAAAGGCCCGTCTGTTCCGCGTGGTACCTTTTCATTCTTCGTATGTGCATACTGCATGGAACTTTCAATATTCAGCCAATTACCTACCTTGGCCTTGCCGGCTACAGAGATGTTGGTTCTGTCGTAGGCCGATGTCTTAACCACGCCAGTCTGATTTAATTGAGAGAACCCCACTCTTATCGTAGCATTTTCAGACCCTCCTTCTACGGTTAGGTTATGTGTTCCGGAGAATCCGGTTTGCAATATCTGGGCAATGTTGTCATACAATTGCATTCCGGCAGGATAGGGGGCTCCGAAATGTGCTGTATAATAATAGTTGGTAGTTCCATAGCTTCCGTTTGCATATTTATCCTGCAGGTCAGGATAACCATAAGCCTTTGACCATCCAAGATTGTTGCTATAAGTAACTCTTCCTTTTCCGGCGCGCCCCTTCTTTGTGGTGATGATAATCGCACCATTAGAAGCATCAGAGCCATACAGCGCCGCAGCCGCAGCGCCTTTCAGTACTGTAATTGATTCAATATCCTGAGGGTTGATATCATTACCACGAGAAGAATAGTCCTGGTTACGAACCGAGAAACGCTCTGTGCCGCCGGTAAACATATCTATAGGGTCATAAGAACTGTTGTTCATAGGCACCCCATCCACTACATAGAGTGGCGTATTGTTGCCCGAAATAGAGGTAAGGTTTCTCAATACCACTGTTGTGGAAGCACCGGGGGTACCTGATGTCGTTGTGATGTTCATCCCTGAGATACGTCCCTGAAGTGCGCTGATAAAACTCTCTCTTCCTGACTCTGACACATCTGACCCTTTAATGGTCTGTGCAGAAGATCCCACACCGCGCGCAATTCTTTTCATACCAAACTCTGCGGTAATTTCTACCTCGTCGAGTGTGGCGGAACTTTCCTCCATCGTAATTGTTAGATTAGGTTTAATAGCAACCTCAATAGGTTTCATCGTGACGTGGGACAATGCGAGTGTCTTTGACCCCGCTGGTACAGTCAGGGTGAAATTTCCCTGATTGTCTGTAAGAGTTCCCTTGTCGTTTGAACCCTTGACGGTTACTGAGACTCCGGCAATCGGCTCGCCACTTTTATTAACTACGTGGCCGGTTACCCGGGTCTGTCCGTACGTTAGCCCTGTTATTACAAAAGACAGGAATAACAAGAAGAGTTTTTTACTTTTCATGAAAAGGCAAATAATGGTTATAAAAACAGATTGATACTCGGCAGTTGTCCTCTGCGCTTCTCTCAAAAACCCTTCAGGAAATAAAACAAATCGGTATTGGTATCATTTCTCTTTCCTCACTTGCAGCTACACTTATTCTTCTTAAGCAATCGACTCATGAAAGAAACGCTAGGCTAAAATAGGTAAAAAATTTATTTAGCGAACAAATCTTTTGCGTTTTTTTCAGCTTTTTTTTCTGAAAACCCGCAAATCACTTCCAAAACTGTCAAAAATTGCAAGCAAAAATGCGTATTACAGACAGCCCCCCCTTTAATGGAATCAAATTGCACACACCCGACGGTTGTATATCCACCCGAAATGAAACAGATCAAGAAATTAGAGCAGAAAAAAATATCTGATTACTCTTTTTTACAGATTCACCATGTGCGCGCACGCACATATTATTCATTATATCTTTTTTCCAGAAGTGTGGTGATCATTCTTCTGTTCGGCTTGTCTTCTTGCGGCAGAGAACATCCGGCTAATAAAAGGACAGTCATCCCTTACCCTCAAACAAAGGCTGATTTTCAATCGGCGGATATTTCGCCAACCCTGATATATATAATAACGTAACCGGTATTCTCCCGGAACAAGAGGGGAATATGTAGTTTAGTACACATGGGGGGAATTTACTTCCCCCCACGACAATGCGAACTGTTATGGCGCCAAATCCGGAATGGCCGCAGGCGGGCAGATGATGTGTTTTTTCTGAACTGCGGATATTTTGAGAACTTCCTCGGAAGCGGAAGCGGAAAGCAGTCATTAACCGAGACACATCCACACCAGATCTGTATAGGAACAGATAGGGGTATCACACTCTCTTTAGTTCCAAGAGTGAGCAACCTGAAGCCAATGCGCCTTTTACCCGGATCACTGCATTTAAAATAGGAGGCGAGGCTATCGCCTGGAATACCCTGAGACATAAACAGGACACCTCCATCGTGCTCAATAGTAAAATCGAACTCAGGGGGTTCAGATTTGCCGGTTTAAAAAGATGGACGCGGGTACCCGAAGATATAAGTCCGGATTACCGCGATAATTATATGAGTATCGAAGGAATCGCCAATAAATGGTAAAGGCTTTGGGAACAGGCCGGTCGCTTACTTCACATCTGCACAAAGCTTCTCCGGTAATACCAAAGAAAACCCTCTCTTCCTTATTTATCCCACTATAATTTCCCCGCGGCATCCATATCCATAAACCACATTGCGCCACCTGCCGGCCGGATGAGTTGTGATGGATAAACAGAAGGGTTATACGAACCTTTTAGTACCTGATACGCAGGCTCTGCTTTCTCGTCGCCGGAAATACAGAACAACACATTTTCTGAAGCATTTACCAGCGAAGGCATCAATGTAATACGGGGCAGATGCTCCTTTTGATTGACAGTATCTTTAACCCATTCCTGTCCTGTGTAATCTATAAGATCAGATCCGGGAAACAATGATAACGTGTGGCCATCGGCACCCATTCCCAACAATACAAGATCAAATCTGGCCGGAGATTCCCCAAAATACTTTTTTAGTGTGGCTTCATATTGAAGAGCTGCTTCTTGCGGGGTAGGATCCGTTGGCATCACAAATACGTTTTCAGAGGGTATGCCTAATGGGGTTAATAAGCACTCATACGCCATGCGGGCATTATTGCGGTCGTCCGTAAAGGGCACATAACGCTCATCTCCCCAAAAGAAATCCACCCGGCTCCAGTCAACTACACGTTTATACTTTGCTGATAGTATGTGATACAACCGCTTTGGCGTATGGCCCCCTGACAAAACAAAGGAATATCTTTTCTGCACTCTGAGTACATGAGCCATGTTCCCCACTATCCAGCCAGCCAGGCCTTCAGCAAGCAGTTCTTTACTCTTATATATATGTACGCCCATTATTTATTAATTAAAATGAGATACCCAGTTATGTCCGTCAC
>JACFNA010000198.1 GCA_019455085.1 Chitinophagaceae bacterium | reverse complement strand
CATGTCGTTTCGGGTGCAAATGAAGTTACGGTAACTACCAGTGATAACAAAACCTATACTGCTAAGGTGATCGCTTCAGATCCAAACTATGACCTTGCAGTTGTAAAAATTGACGGGAAGAATCTTCCCTTCATGTTGTATGGAAGCAGCGCGAATGTAGAGATAGGGCAATGGGTTTTGGCAATTGGATATCCACTCACACTGGATGCTACGGTTACAGCGGGTATTATCAGCGCAAAGTCGAGAACCCTGGGACTGAATCGGGGTAAAGATGGCAGGAGGGATTTTGCAGTAGAATCTTATCTGCAGACAGATGCTGCCGTAAATATGGGTAATAGTGGTGGGGCATTGATTAATACAAATGGGCAGTTGATTGGTATCAACTCTGCGATTGCCTCTCCAACGGGTTATTATAGTGGCTACAGCTATGCAATTCCTGTAGATATTGTGAAGAAGGTGGTGGCCGACCTTATTAAGTATGGCAGTGTACAAAGGGCTTTCCTTGGTGTGCGTTTCATTGATGCAGGTACACTGACAAAGGAAGAGAAAGCAAGTGAAAAGATACCGGAGTCAGCCGATGGTATCTTTGTTAAAGAAGTTGTCAAAGATGGTGCCGCCGCAGCAGCAGGTCTGAAAGAAGGTGATATCATACGCAAGGTGAATGGAATAAGTGTAAACTCTAGCGCAGAACTGCAGGAACAAATCAGCCACTACAGGCCGGGTGATAAGATTCAACTGACCTATGACAGAGGGGGAAAATCATACACAGTAAATGTAACCCTGAAGAATAATTCAGGTACCACTGAATTGGTAAAGGCTGATATACTGCAGGAGTCGTTGGGGGCTGAGTTTGATGTGCTGGATGCTGCGAGTGCCAGGAAGTTAGGTTTGTCAGGAGGTGTCAGAGTGAAAAAAATCGGAGAGGGTGCATTAAATGATCAAACCAGAATGAGGGATGGATTCATTATTACTAAAGTGAATGGAAAAGATGTGAAAAGCCTCGATGACTTAAGAGATGCAATCGGCAATAGTGACCAGATTACTATTTCAGGGGTATATCCCGGGTATAATGAGATTTTTGAGTATCCAATCGATTTGAGTGGAAACGAATAAGTGTTTTTTGTTTAGGTTTTAAGGTTGACGGCTGTGGAGTTTCTTCACAGCCGTTTTTCTTTAAAGATGAATCCAGAGAGCAGCCCTGATTCCTGAATTGCCCGGTTGGATTATTCAATATGAGTCCAAAGACCTTGTGGAGTAGTGCCCTCATAGCCCTGTTCTAAAGTGCAGGGTTATAAATTTAAAATCTGAGCCTGTTGAGCTTTAGCTCCACTGAGTCAGACAGAAGTCGGAGGGGCTACTGCTTCAACACTTTCTCCACTACCTTCCTGTCAGTAAAATTCATCTTTACTGTATATAAGCCCGGTGCCCAGCCGGGGGTATTCACCAGTATTTGCCTGTAGGCATCCCCGTTATATGTCCTGTACCAGACTAATTGGCCGATTGCATTGTAAATCTGAATGCTTCTGAGGTCAGTGGGCTGTTCATAATTTCGGATGATAAACTGGCTTTGGAACGGGCTTGGATAGAATAAGTATCCTTTCTCTTTCAATAACGGTGGCACCGTGATGCCCAGGAGGTTAATATTGTCCAGATACAGGTTATTGCGGTTGTGGCCCTTAGCTGAGAAAAATACCTGGAAGTCGGATTTTCCAACGACCGGGTTTAGATATATTTTTACTGTCAACCAGTCCTTGCTTGCAGCCACGAAGGGATGGAGCTTTTGAGCGTCAGGATCTTCCACCGTAACCATTTCATTACCGTATTTCTTAAATAGGGTAGTGAATGTCTGCCCGCAGTCTAATGTGAGTTTCACTTCCAGGGTGTCTTCGCTATCGCCTGTGATACCCGGATAATTTATGCCGGGGGCATAGGCATAGTCAAAATAAAGGAACAGACTGTCGTAATCTTTTGTCGGGTGTATTCGGGGAGAAATCAGGTGGGCTCCTTTGCCCATGCCGTTATACAGATAGTTGTTTACCATGACAGAGGAAATACCTTTTGATGCTGAAAGTGTGGATTTTTCCCATGTCAGTCCACTGACGCTCGGCTGTATGACCCATTGTGCCGGTGGCATAGTGGCTGATTCAAAACTTTCCTCAAGTGGTATATCAGATTTTCCGATGACATAGAATCTCATCATCACGGTGTCGTTTTGTGGCGCCTCGTCAGCTAATCCATTTGGCATGGAGGTATAGATAGTGAGGTTGTGCCCGCCCGGAGGGAGAGTAGCAAGGGTAGGGAGCGTAATGATCGTGCTGTTATTCTGAGTGAGCGACAGGTTTTTGTCGAAAGTTTGCAGTGCCATCTCGTCGATTCGGTAGTTGATCTTCACAGAGTTGATTGGGTCTTTTCCGTTGCTGCGAACACTAATTACCGGGGTGGGCATGGCATCGCAATTGTATAAAGAAACACCGGTCAGTCCTGTAATCGTTACGTCGCGGTTCAGCCTTGTGGCAGAAGATATACCTACATCGTCCAGATAAAGGTTATTTCCATAGCCGTTTAATGCTCTGAACTTAATCAGGAAATCTTTCCCGGGCACGATAAAGGGTGAGAGGTTTACTTCCTGGTATTTCCAGTTGCCATTAGTATTTGCGATAAAAGAGGTGCGTGAGTTACCCGCTACCGAAGCCAGATAGGTACCACTCTTTCTATATACTAGCTGGTAGGAGCGGCCATCGTCGTACGATAAATAAATTTCCAAACCATCCCATACGGACACATCCTGCATATCGTAGGCTCCATACGCCACTTTGAAGGAAAGTACAGAGGAGTCGGCACTGCCTATATTTATAGGAGGCATAATCAGTTCGTCCAGCGCCCCTGGTTTATTATATGTAAAAAATTTCATGGAGGCAGCACCACCTCCGTTATAGCCGGAAATGCCGTCATAGGTCCAGGTGGCATCACTGTTGGGATTCCAAATTGTCCAGTCTTCCGGAGGAAAAGCAGGACTTGAAAAAGTTTCAACAAACGGGGCATTTTTTGAAAGCCCGGCTATGATAATCAGAGATTGTAATGTGTCGTTGGCGGTAAACGCATCCACGTCACCGTTAGGATTGCTGCTGATGATCTCCACGAGATGTGTGCCGGCAACTGCATTGATATTTCCGAGAGGCAGTATGGTGTCTTTGCCGGGCAGCAATGACACCGAAAATACCTGGGAAAATGACAGGGTGCCATCAATCTTTACAGTCAGTTGAATTGATGAAATCGGCGTGTTGCCATAGTTTCTGAGTTTCGCAGTGAGTGGTGTATTGTTCTTAATGTATGCTCTTCTTTCAATGTTTCCATAAGGCATAGCAGAGACCACGTAGGCGTCAGTAGTGCTGGTAGGAGGTGTGGCACCATCCGAATTAGCGAGGTCGGGCCTGTAATATTCAATAGTGCTGAGTACACGTCGGCCATGCCCTTCAGAGAACATGAACAGCGCTCTGTCGTCAAAGTAATTCATAATGCTGCCATACATTTCGCCTGAAGATTCGGTAGTACATCCGTCGGAATAGTTCATGCTTGGCAGGCCAAAGTGTGCCCTGCCGCCTGCATCAGCTTTTTCTGCGGGAGTATCATCCCCTTCGGGGCCCGCGCCTGCTGCAAGAGGCCATCCGGCCTGAATCCTGAAGTCGGTATTGTTGCATACTGTCTGGTCGCCAAACGTGTGCCACAGATACAGATAGTGGCCTACTTCATGAATCAGTGTGACTCCTTCAGAATAGGTAGGATAATATGAGCGTGTGGTATTGGTAGTATATGAAAGCGATTTAATATCCACTACAACCCCCTGCGGGCCTATGTCATTTGTGAAAGGGAAAGTGCCTACACCCAAAATGGAAGTACCACCAACGGGAGGCAGCGTACCTGCCCACACATTGAGATATTTATCAGTATTCCAGGCATTCAACCCGCCTTCAGCAGCCGATTTTATTTTGATATAGTCAGGAGTGGATCCTGTTTTTCTTTCTATCCCTGAGGTTAAATTACCAAGGGGGTCTCTGCGCGCCATCACAAATCTTACAGGGATTCTTCCCGTAAGGTTATATATCTCTTCCGGGATCACATATCTGAACATATCGGCTTTGGTGCCATTAAAGGCTTCATTCATCATTTCTAACTGGTCGTAGAGAGTGCGGTCGGGAATCATTGCCAGTTTATCAGCCTGGTCTATCAGGTGAAAAACGACGGGAATTATAATCGTGTCGTTCAGGATTCCTTTTAGTGAGGATTTGCGGGTCAGATATTCGTGGTACTTCTTTTCGCCCTGTAGCTGCCATTGCTTAACGATATCCGGATTATTTCGGATTGATGCCTCCATTATAAGCATAGTACCGCATTTCTGAATTTCTCTGGCCGAATGAGGCTTGGGAGATTGCTGGCCTATCCCCGGGAAAGCGACTGTGAGTATGAGAAGGGTTAATACGAGCCTTCGGCGTATGAGTGGATTTAACATCTGTAGGGATTTGATTCGCTTCACGGTGGGATAGAACAGGTATCGAATTATGTTTTTTGACTAATACAAATGTAATCTTTACTCAATATCAAACAACAATCTGCGGCTGTCGTAAAGTGCTGTCCTCAGGAAAGTATTACACTCATTTATAACGAAAGGGCTATGGTAAAATTGCGAATAGCAGATTGTAGAAGCGGGAGATTATGCCAATAAAATTATTTCAATATTTTACTGCGCTAAATAATAATATATATTTACCAATTAAAAATCCTGCGAGAATGAATGCACTGAAACTAAGATTAATTGTAATGAATTTCCTCCAGTTTTTTATCTGGGGCGCATGGCTGATTACCATTGGAGCCTACTGGTTTCAGACCCTTCCGGAGTTATACCCTGATAAGGAGTGGAGTGGTGCGGCGTTTGGTGCATTATTTTCAACAATGGGATGGGCTGCATTGGTGATGCCATCACTTCTGGGTATTGTAGCAGATAAGTGGATCAATGCAGAGCGGCTGTTGGGGATTTGCCATTTTGCAGGTGCCATCACTCTGTTTTCGTTGCCAATGGTAGATGATCCCACGGTGATGTTCTGGGTCTTGCTGCTCAATATGGCCTTTTATATGCCCACACTATCTCTGGCGATTACGGTGGCTTATTCTTCGCTTAAGAAAGCCGGCAAAGATGTGGTGACAGATTTTCCACCTATTCGGGTATGGGGTACAATAGGTTTTATAGTCGCTATGTGGACTGTAAGCATTACCCATTTGGAAAAGACAGCCGGACAGTTTTATGTGGCAGCCGGTGCAGCCTTATTGCTGGCTATTTATTCATTTACGCTTCCGAAATGCCCTCCTGAAGGAAGAGGGGTCAAAAGCGCCTCAATCGCTGAAGCGCTAGGGCTGAATGCCTTTTCTCTTTTCAGGAAATCACGGATAGCCATTTTCTTTATTTTCTCTATGCTTCTTGGGGCCGCGCTGCAACTTACCAATGCGTATGGTGACACTTTCCTTCAT
>JACFNA010000003.1:41392-47132 GCA_019455085.1 Chitinophagaceae bacterium | reverse complement strand
TAGTTGTGATTTTAACTGCTAAGTTACTCCTAGCACATCAAAATATTAATTAGCCGAAGAATCTCAATCCTCCTGGCTTTGATGCTATTTTGTGTAATAGCATATCCTCAAAGCCGAACCGTAAATGGAAAAGTAATGACAGAGGATGGAAGCCCGGTCCCCTTCGCTTCTGTAAGTGAGAAAGGGACTACCAGTGGCGTTTCAGCCGATGCCAACGGGAACTTTACTATTAATATGAAAGGTAAAGTTTTGATGGTAAGTTCTACTGGTTACGAAACCCAGGAAGTGAATGTTTCCGGCAATACAGTAGAAGTAGTTTTAAAAGCTACGATTCAGAGCATGAGCGAAGTGATTGTAACAGGTGTGGTAGGTGCTACTGATGCGAAGAAAATGACTGTGTCGGTAACGAAGATCGATGCTGACAAATTAACCAAGGTGCCGCCGACCTCTCTTTCGTCAGCGCTTACAGGAAAGGTTGCCGGTGTAAAGGCGGCCTCATATGGTGGCCAGCCGGGCCAGCAGATAGATATTCAGCTAAGAGCAGATAACAACCTGCCAAATGTGAGCTCCAGCCCGTTGATTCTGGTGGATGGAGTGATCATGTCAGGGAGCCTGGCCGATATCAACGCAGACGATGTGGCGTCGATGGAGGTTGTAAAAGGCGCAGCGGCTTCTGCGCTTTATGGATCGCGGGCAGGTAATGGGGTAATTTCAATAATTACCAAAAGGGGGAAGGGAATCACAATGAATGTGCCCCAGGTGACTGTAAGGAATGAGTATGGTTTTCAACACTTGCAACATTATCTGAAAACTGCAAAGCATCATCCCTATAAACTTGCGTCTGACTGGCAAACAGCGATAGGCAGATATACAAAATATGATGGTGTCACCTACCCTGCGGATTACATAGGATCAGGGTACAATCCGGATATTTCCGGCTCCAGAAAGATAGATGATGACTATTTCATGGATAATGACTACGGTAAAGTCATAAATCAACAGGCAGAATTCTTCCGTACAGGCCATAACCTTACCAACTTTATTTCGGTATCCAACCGGACAGAAAAGAATAATATTTATCTGTCCGCAGAAAATAATACTCAGGAAGGGGTTGTGGATCTGACTTCGGGATATAACAGGCAAAACCTGAGATTTAATATTGACCAGGAGGTATTTAAGTGGCTTAAGTTGAGTGCTTCCAATTTGTGGATTAACCGTAAGGTGCAAAACCCCGGTGGAGGAGTGGGTATATTCTACAACATTGCAAGAGCCGAGCCTGATAATGACTTTAATCAGGTAAACCCTGACGGACAGCCTTACTACCTGCGGGTGAATCAGTTTAATCCGGAAATCCTTAATCCGCTTTACAGCTTGTGGGCAAGGAAAAACAGGGAAAAGACGCACAGATGGCTGGGTAATTATTCTGCCAATATCCGGTTTACTGATTGGGCTAATCTGGATATTGCACAGTCTATTGAAGTGCAGGATTCCAGATCCCAAAATTATACACCTAAGAATTACTGGACACAGTCGGGTGGTACAGCAGCTACAATGCAAATGTCGTACACCAAAGGTGGCCTCTCACAGAGTACCAGCCGTTCAGTTAACCAGAGTACCCAGGCCACACTGAATCTGAGTCACAAATTTGGTGATTTACTTGCCAGAGCAAGGTTGTCGTACCTGTATGAGGATAATGAATATGAATCAAACTCAATATCGGCCAGTCAGTTTGTCGTTGATGGAATCGTTTCCTTTGAGAACTTCAAGAAAATCGATGATGCGTATTCTTACAGGTTTACCGAAAGAGCTCAGAATTATTTTGCAATTGTCGGTTTGGATTATAAAGGCAAGTATTTGCTGGATGGAATGTTCAGAGACGACGGTTCCTCTTTATTTGGTGAAGATGCCCGTCGAAATAAATATTACAGAATTTCAGGGGCCTATCGTGTGACAGAGGATGTGCATATCAGTGGTATCGACGAACTGAAGATTCGCGCAGCTCATGGTACTGCAGGTATCAGGCCCGGATACAACTGGCACTATTCCCTTTACACCCTGGGCAATGGAAACACATCTCCTTCTCAAAAGGGTAACCCGGATCTGAAACCGTCCAAAACAGCAGAAACAGAATTCGGTTTGAATGTAAACTTCCTTAAGAGATTTACTTTTGAAGCAACTTATGCTTATTCTCTTACTACAGACCAGTTTCTGAGTCAGCCATTGATTGGAGCGCTGAATGATGGCTATACTAGCATCTGGATCAATGCGGGTTCTGTAAAGTCAAAGACGCTTGAATTAACACTTGGAGCAGACTGGCTTAAGGGGAAAGAATTGCAATGGAACACTAATATTGTCTTTTCAAGAATCAGGCAGAATATTGTAGATCTGCCCATACCTCCATTCCTTTACAGCAATGGAAGCATGGGGGATCAGGCACTGTTTTATATCAAGGCTGGTGAGATATATGGAGCTATGTATGGCTATCGCTTTGTGAAGACTCTGGCCGAAATGGAAAAGCAACTTCCGGCAGGAAAAAGCATTGGCGACTATGAGGTAAATTCAGAAGGTTATGTAGTGGCAAAAGGTTCGCAGGGAACCGTAGATGAACTCCCAATCAAATATCAGGAAGATGGAGCCGACTGGTATGGTAGAGTCGGGGATGGCAATCCTGATTTTCTAATGGGGATTTCCAATACCTTGAGATATAAAGGATTGACATTTTATTTCCTGTTAGACTGGAAAAATGGTGGGGACATTTACAATGGAAAAGATCAGCGTCTCGCATTTAACCTCGTTAGCGCCAGGATGGACGTGAGTGGATTACCCCAGAACCAGAAAAAAGCATATACTTACTGGGCAAATGGCGCCTATGACAAGAATGATATAAATGAATACTGGGTAGAGGATGGAAGCTATCTGAAGGTAAGAGAAGTAGCGCTTGGCTATACCTTGCCTAAGAAACTGCTGGGTAATATTTTCAATGGCTTTATAAAAGGGGTTGATTTTAAAGTAGTAGGCAGGAACCTGCTCACCATTACCAACTACTCAGGATACGATCCCGAGGTGGGAACGCTGAGAATGCCGTATGATGGAATCTATATGAACCCTAACTATAGAAACATATCATTATCATTAGGCCTGCAGTTTTAAATAGGCGCTATATTATAAAATACTTAAAAGAATAAATATGAAAACAAGCAAAATATCTATAGCCTTCATGCTGGTCGTTTTATTTACGATTGGCTGTAGTAAAGAGCTTCTGGATGTGCCCAATGCAAACGATCCTACGTTTGAACAGGTTTTTTCATCGGGTGAGGATCTGGAGACTTCGGCATCAGGCTTATATAATATTATTTTTAGGGGTGAGCACTCGTTTGATGGGGTGCAGATGATGCTGGCAGTGGCATCCGACAATGTGACTTGCTCCTGGGGTAATGCGGGGATGCGTGATTTTTCCAATGAGCCACGGAAAGCATGGGATAACAATCCTAGTTACAGCAACAAGACTTTCCCTGCTTTTACATGGGATCAGATGTATATGGCAATCGGACAAGCCACTAATATCATAAGGGCACTCGGCAATGGGGTAGAGGTGGGCCCCGGAGGCAGTGGAAATAAGAGAGTAGAGGCTGTGGCAAGATTTGCTATGGGAGTTGCCTATGGAAATCTGGCGTTGGTATTTGATAAGGCATTTTGGGTTGATGAAACCAGGACTATTGAAGATGCCTCTCTTGAGAAGGCAAGTGATTATAATGAAATTGCAGCAGCAGCAATTGGATACCTGGATCAGGCAGTCAGCCTTAGTTCAGGGTTTACGATTCCAGCCGGATGGCTGGGAACAGAAGCTGATTATTCTGCAGATGACTTTAAGAAGTTGTGCAACACAATGGCGGCGAGAATCCTTTCATATACACCGCGAAATAAGACAGAAAATGCGGCTGTAGATTGGAATAAAGTAAAAACCTATGCTGATAACGGGATTACCTCAGACTTTGCCATTCTGCAGGATTCCTACGTGAAATGGTATTTTGAGGCTGGTGACTATTTAACCTTTTATGGTTGGGGAGCTACTGATATGTACACAGTGAATATGATGGATCCCACTCAACCACAGCACTGGGACGATTCACCTACCTTTCCTTATCCACCAGCATCTGTAAATCCACTTGATAAAAGGTTAGAAACTGATTTCAGCTACGAGCCATCCATCTGGTTTAATCCAGGACGCGGATACTACCACTTTACAAATTATCGGTTTAGCAAGTATGATGATATTTATGTGAATGCTGATGGGCCAATTAATGATATTGCAAAGGCAGAGAACGATATGTTAAGGGCAGAGGCAAGAGCCTATACCGGCGACCTTGGAGGTGCTGCAGGCATAATCAATGCCGGCACCCGTAAGACGAGGGGGCAGATGCCCGATGTGGCTGCTAATCTTGATGATATTGTAAAAGCGATTCATCACGAGCGCTTTGTAGAGATGTACGTGACCGGAATGGGGCTGCAGTTTTTTGATATGAGAAAGAATGACCTGCTGCAAAAGGGTACACCGTTGCACCTTCCTGTTCCTTCAAAAATTTTGGAAGCGCTGAATATGACCCCTCCTTTTTATACGTTTGGAGGTGTCGACAAGGCTGATGGAAAGAATACTTCCAATGCCGGATGGCGCTAAGAATCTGAATAAAATTGCAAATTTTATCCCCGGTATTCCTGCCGGGGTTTTTTGTTTGCATTAGCTCCTGTCTTGTTATCACCCGGGAGAATAGTGCTATCGGAAGCGATGTGTGATTATTTTAGTTTTTAGAGATAAGAACAGACAAAAGTAAAGCAGATAAGGAGGGTGATGGTCATGGTTCGTCTTCGCTCACCATGACAAAGTGTAGGCTCACCATGACAATGGAAATGGCGAGCGAAGACCCCTCTTGTCATGGTGAGCGCCCTTCGACTTCGCTCAGGACGACAATGGGGAAATGGTGAGCGCCCTTCGTCCCAGCTCAGGGCGACAATGGGAAATGGTGAGTGCCCTTCGACTTCGCTCAGGACGACAATGGGGAATGGTGAGCGAAGACCCTCTCTTGTCATGGTGAGCGAAGACGAACCATGACGAGAGAAACCCCTCCTTCTTAGTTTATCTCAAAGGGTAAAATCCACGGTGAAATGAATTACCTTCAATTAAATATGTAATCAATGAAAACCTATTTTGTTTACATACTGAAATGTGCGGATGAGAGCTATTACACCGGAATCACAAATAATCTGGAAAGGAGATTTTATGAACATCAAACCGGCGTAAACACTAATTGTTATACTTTCAAAAGAAGGCCATTGGAATTAGTTTATTCGACAATGTTTTACGATGTGCTTCAGGCTATTACTTTTGAGAAACAAATAAAAAGGTGGACAAGAAAAAAGAAGGAAGCCTTGATAAATGGGGATTGGGATAAGTTGAAAAAACATGCTGAATGTCAAAATGAAAGCCATTTTAAAAACTTTAGAAAAGAAGGGGAGTGAAGGTCATGGTTCGTCTTCGCTCACCATGACAGTGGGAATGGTGAGCGCCCTTCGACGGAGTATATCCCGAGGGGCACCGAGGGGCACCGAGGGGCACCGAGGGGCTCAGGGCGACAATGGGGAATAGTGAGCGAAGACCCTCTCCTGTCATGGTGAGCGGAGACCCTTCCTTGTCATGGTGAGCGGAGACCCTTCCTTGTCATGGTGAGCGGAGACCCTTCCTTGT
>JACFNA010000003.1:5615-41292 GCA_019455085.1 Chitinophagaceae bacterium | reverse complement strand
CATGGTGAGCGGAGACGAACCATGACTACGATAATTAAGCTTTATCTTACATCACTTGAGACATCATAAGGTAAATTAAACTCCCGCGTGGGATAAATGATGAGTAATACTAACAGTTTTCAATTGATACAATTGTGATTACAGGAAACCATACTGACAACAATCTGTCCGGCATAAAAACTGCCCTCTTCTCTTTTGGAATGAGTGGAAAGATTTTCCATGCGCCTTTCCTGAAAGTAAACCCCCGATATAGCGTAACCGGCGTATTGGAACGTACCCACAATCTTTCCGAAGGGTATTTTCCCAATGCAAAAATATATCGTACACCGGAGGAAATATGGGCTGATGACGAGGTGGAACTGGTGATTATCAATACGCCTAACCGTACCCATTACGAATATGCACTTAACTCGCTCAAAGCCGGTAAACATGTAGTAGTAGAAAAGCCCTTTACCATTACTTCTGAAGAAGGCTACACATTGGCAAGTGTAGCCGCTGAAGTGGGGAAGGTATTGACGGTATATCATAACCGCCGTTACGACAGCGACTTCAGGACGATCAGAAAGATTTTAGCAGAGAATCGTCTGGGCGAAATAACGGAGGCGGAATTCCGGTTTGACCGCTACCGGCTTGAACCGGGCAAAAAGCTGCATAAAGAACAACCCGGAGCCGGCACGGGCAACCTGTATGATCTTGGCAGTCACCTGATCGACCAGGCACTGGTACTCTTTGGATGGCCTGATGCACTTTTTGCAGACATTGAGATTATGCGGGCCCATAGCAGGGTAGATGATTATTTTGAGTTGATATTGATGTATGGCAATATGCGCGTGAAGATTCACTCTACTTATGTAGCTGTCGACACCCTTC
Organism: Chitinophagaceae bacterium; assembly: GCA_019455085.1. Classification (GTDB taxonomy): domain Bacteria; phylum Bacteroidota; class Bacteroidia; order Chitinophagales; family Chitinophagaceae; genus Ginsengibacter. Next base: position 40,422 of record JACFNA010000003.1, on the reverse strand, counting down.
CCGGGTATGCACTCTATGGTACAGAAGGAGCATTTATAAAAGAGAAGACCAACATTCAGGAAGAACAGGCCTCACAAGGGCTGATGCCCGATAATCCGATATGGGGAACAGAACCGGAGTCGGAGGCAGGAATGCTTTCTTTATTAACTCCTGAAGGCATAGTCCGAAAAACAGTGGCATCAGAGAAAGGCAATTATGGAGTTTTTTACGATGAATTGTTTGCAGCAATTCGTGAGGGAGCACCTGCTCCCGTGACTCCTTCAGAAGCTATAGATGTAATTCGCATCATAGAAAAAGCATACCAAAGCAACCGTGAAAAATGTGTGATAAACCTTAAAAAAGGAGATTAGTATCATTTTTATTTATGACATCAATGTGATAAATTCTTTTTCTGATTCTGATAATTTTGCACTCTAAAATATCAGAGCATGAATTATTTCACCAATACCCCCGTAGGACGCTTCAGGCTTGTAGCCGTAATTGAGGGTGTTTCTTATCTCGCGTTGCTATTTATTGCCATGCCCCTAAAATATTTTTATGCATCCCCTATGGCCGTCACATACACAGGCTGGGTGCATGGGTTGTTTTTTATGCTCTACATCGTTACACTGCAGAGGGCCGCGAGCGAGAAAGGATGGCCTTTCAAAAGGACTTTTGTATTCTTCCTGCTTTCATTGGTGCCTTTTGGCAGCTTCTGGGTGGACAGGAAATTACACAGGGAAGAGAAGGAAGCGTTGGCTGTGAGCACAGAAAATGCCTGATCAGAAATCCTTCAAAGAGGATACCTCACACGCAGTCAGTTAAATTACTGTAAATTGATGCATTAATTATTGGATTACAGGCACCAACACTTGTTATTTTGTAGTATTGATCTGTTTCAGCCGGAATTGGTCAAACACAAAAACACTCCCTATTATGAAAAAACTTTTTTTATTTTTCGGTTTGTTTTCGGCACTGGCCGCTTATAGTCAGGATCGATATCAGGGCGAGGAGGATAATGCCGATAAAAAAGCCCGGTTACAGAAGTTGTTTACCGGTGGAAGCCTTAACCTCGGCTTTTCAAGCTATAGCACTAATCTGGGGATATCTCCACAGTTTGGTTACAGCCTTGCACCGTGGGCCGATGTAGGAGTTAATGTGGGAGTTAACTATATTTCACAGAGAGATTATCAGTATAGTGGCGATAAGCTGCGGCAGACTTTGATTGGCCCTGGTGCCTTTGTGAGGTTATTTCCTGTTAATTTTCTCTTTGGCACTGCTCAGTTTGAATACAATTTTATCAAATATAAGTATATCCCAGCCGGTGGCAGCAATTATGCTCCTGAGAAGTTGAAACTGGAGGCGCCCAGTCTGCTTGTGGGTGGAGGCTATGCAAGCGGCAGAGAACGTGGAGGGAACACCTACTATTATTTTTCTGTTTCGTGGGATATTATGGGGGATGATAATTCGCCCTACATTGATAGTCACAAACGATCATTACCTATAATCAGGGCAGGTTATAATATCGGGCTCTTTCAGGGCAGAGGCGGTAATCGCAGGTTTTAGTCAAAAAGTGCTACCGTAATCCTGTCTGCCAGCAGTATTCCTTTTCGTGTAAGGGTCACTGTTTTATCCTGTGTTTTGAACCACTCTTTAGGAAGTTTTTGTAGCCGGAGCATCAATGCATCGACCATCGTTTTGGGAAAGTGGTTTTTAAGGTAGTTCAGGTCTGTGCCTTCAATGGTGCGGATGGTAGTGAGGATATACTCGTTAAATCGCTGTGCTTCAGTAAGAGTTTCCATTTCAAAAAAGGGAACACCCCGGTTGAGGTAATCCATGTATAGGGCATTGTTGGCAATGTTCCAGTAGCGATGATCGCCATCATAAGAGTGAGCCGAGGGGCCTATTCCAAGGTATTTTTCTCCTTTCCAGTAACTGCTGTTGTGCCTGCTGCGATAGCCGGGCAGGGCAAAGTTTGAGATTTCGTAATGTTCATAACCTGCCTCCTGAAGTTTTTGCATCAGGATTTCAAACTGTCTTGCCTGCACGTCGTTATCTATGTCTTCTTTCTTGTGCTGCATGATCATTTTGGCGAGTGCAGTTTTGGGTTCCACAGTGAGTGCGTAACAGGAGATGTGGGGGATCTTTCTTCTCACGAGTTGGTTGATATTATCTTGCCAGTCTGCATCGCTCAGGTGTGGTATGCCAAAGATTAAGTCTGCCGAAATATTATCAAACCCTGCGGCAAGGCTTGTGTCAAGCGCTCTCTGTGCCTGCGCTGCATTGTGCGAACGGTTCATCCATTTCAGGTCTCTGTCAAAGAAGGATTGGATGCCTATACTCAGTCGGTTGATTCCGGCAGTTCTCCATCCGGCTAACTTTGAGGGGGTGATATCATCAGGGTTGGCTTCCAGTGTAATCTCTGCATCAGGCAGCAGCCTGTAAGTTTGCAGCACTGCATCAGTCATTGCTTTTATTTCTTCTCCGGGTAAGATGCTGGGAGTGCCACCTCCAAAATAGAGTGTGCGGACAGGCTCCTCTGCTGAAAATATCATGCCCCGGAATTCCGTTCCGCTTCTGTGCAGTTGAATCTCTCTGAGCAGTGCTGCTGTCATCTCACCTCTATGCCTCAGGGATGTAGAGAAGTGGAAGTTGCAATAGTAACAAGCCTGTTTGCAAAATGGGATATGAATGTAGATGCCTACCAACTGATAGAGGAGAGTTAAAAACGTGATTCCCTATTTTGATAAATTCAAATTAGTTTTGATTCCACCAAATGCGCCGTTATCCATCCATACCTGTGTATCTGATTTGTACTGCAATGATTATCTGTTGCAGTCTTGCATCAGAGGCACAGATGTATGATGCGATTTATCATACCAAAGGTAAGGATACTTTGTCCGGTGATATTCAGCGCGTCCTGCAAAAGTCCTTTTTAACAAAAGAAAAGGCGGAGGAATATATTTTGAAATTGCCCCAGGTCCTGGGGAGTCTCGGATATGCAAGCGCTTCCGTAGATTCAGTGAAATATGATTCTTCATCAGTGCGTGTGTTTCTCTATCCGGGCGAAAGGTTTTTCTGGAAGCTGGATGCAGATAGTATTCCGGATGAGGTGATGGCGGCTTTACGGCTTGACAGAAAACGTATGGCCGCAAAAAGGTTTGTGTATCCTCAAGTAAAGCAATTGCAGGATGATATCCTGGATTATTACGAATCGCATGGCCGCCCATTTGCAAAGGTATCACTGGGAGATAACAGAATAGACTCCGGTTTTATCTATTCAGCGGTAATCGTGCAGGAGGGGTCTCCCTACCCGATTGATAGTATTAGGGTCTTTGGCAAGGCTAAAATTCGTAACAACTTCCTGCAGCATTACCTGGGCATTAAGGATGGCGATTTATATAATCGTAAGGTGCTTATGCAGATAGATAAGCGACTGGGCGATCTGCCGTATTTGCAACAGAGTCAGCAGTGGGATATGATGATGCTTGGGTCAGGCGCTACGCTAAATTTGTATCTGGAACCAAAGCGAAGCAGTGAGGTAAATGCGTTGATTGGATTTCTGCCGGGGAATTCAGCAACCGGAAACAAGACAAAAATAACTGCTGATGTGCGGCTGAATCTGAAGAACGCACTGGCGATGGGGGAGAGCATATTGCTCAACTGGCAACAACTGCAACCTCAGTCTCCCAGACTGGATCTGGGATACAATCAACCATACCTGTTTAATACATCTTATGGAGTTGACTTCTCCTTCGGTATGTTGAAGCAGGATTCGCTGTGGTTGCTTCTGAACGGGAAATTAGGGATTGAATATTTCTGGTCGGCCAACAAATCTTTTTCTGTCTTTTACAGAATGCAGAATAGTTATCTGCTGCAGGGAGGATTGGATACGAATAGGATTATTCTGACACGACAACTCCCATCCTATATCGATGTGCGGTCGGCTAGTGGAGGCATAGCATACAAATTCACTAATACAGACTATAGGCTAAATCCACGCAGGGGCACCGAGATGCAGATAAGTCTGGAGGCCGGTATCCGCAGAGTGAATAAAAGTGATGAAATTCTGGAACTGAAAGACCCCTCTGATCCGACGTTTGATTTTAACTCACTCTATGATACCGTAAGGCTAAAGTCGTATCAGACAACGTGGAGGGGTGTATTGGCACAGTATCTTCCCATAGGAAAATCTGCTGTAGTCAAGATGAGCGGGAATGTGGGGTGGATTCAAAGTCCGCAGGTGTTCAGAAACGAAATGTTCAGGATTGGTGGATATAAGCTGCTCAGGGGCTTTGATGAAGAAAGTATTTTTGCCGACAGGTATGGGGTGTTTACGGCTGAATATCGTTATTTGACAGGACTCAATTCGTTTATGTTCGGATTTGCAGATATTGGATTTTCGCGCACAACCCTGAGTGGTAGCAGGGTGTCAAATGCGTTTCAGAGTGTAGGGATCGGGATAGAATTGGAAACAAAAGTGGGGATGTTGAATTTAAGTTATGCAATAGGCAGAAGGAATGATATTAAGTTTGATCTTCGCAGTGCATCCAAAATTCATTTTGGCTATATAAATTATTTTTAAAGTGCGTCTGATAAGGTTTCTCTCTTTTTTAGGGTTATTTTTTCTTATGGGTCAGGCTAGTCTGGCTCAGCAGTCTGATAGTACTGCAAGGCGAGGCACTGATAGTGTGGCGACAAATGTCGCTACCCCGAAGGTAATAACCGGGGATATAAACTCTCAGTTGACGGGAGTAAATGGCGATTCCGTGAGGCAGGATTCGGAAGTGGTGATGCCGGGCGATTCTTCAGGACTTCATTGGACCGGAGACACCACTAGATCGGGCTTCCCAATTGTATTACGCAACGAAGCCATTAAGTGGAGCCCTGCACATTGGGGTTACGATCCTTCGGGGAAGACACCCGGGCAGCGGGTAACTGCAAAGTATAAATGGTTCAGCCACCAGCAACCGGTTGGTTTATTGGCTGCAAATACACTGCATCGGGCTGGAAAAGGCAAGGAATTTCTTTTTTATGTGATTTATATTTTACTGTTATATCTGGGCCTTGTCAAACTGGCCTATCCTCAATTCTTTAATAACATATTCAGGGTGTATCTGAATACATCCTTACGTCAAAGTCAGTTGACAGAGCAGTTGCTCCAGGCCCGATGGCCTTCTTTTCTTATGAATGTGTTTTTCATGCTGGTGGCCGGTATGTTTATATGGTTATTATTAAGGAATAAACCAGATATATGGAGCGACAGGCCCTATTTGTTGTTAGGCTTATGCGTAGCAGGAGTGGCAGTGATGTATATTATAAAATTCTGTTTTCTAAAATTTATTGGTTGGATTTCAGGAATTGGCTCTGTCACCGACCAGTATATTTTTGTCATCTTTCTGGTAAATAAATTGCTTTCTATATTACTGCTTCCGTTCATTGTCCTGTTAGCTTTTAGTAAATCTGAGTGGAGTGATATTATTACTACATTTTCGCTGCTCTGTGCAGGTGTGGTATTGATGTCCAGATATATTAAAAGTTATGGCTTGTTGGGTAGCAAAGTGATGGTGCATCCTTTTCATTTTTTTCTGTTTTTTGTGGGAGCCGAGTTGCTTCCGCCCTTTCTGATATATAAAATGATGGTTTCCTATTTTATGCTGTGAGATTTCTTAAATAATAAAATCACGTAATTTTGCAGTGCATGAATACTAAAATGGCAAGCAAACCCTTAGGAACTGATCTGCTGACTCTAGGAAAAATTAAAAATGTATTAATCACTCAGGCACGTCCTGAGAGTGAAAAATCGCCATACTTTGACCTGGAAAAGAAGTATGGTGTAAGTCTTGAGTTTCAGCCACTTACTGAAGTATTGCCTATCTCTTCCAGAGATTTCCGCAAACAGAAGATTGATATTACAGCTTTTTCGGCTGTGATTTTTACAAGCAGAAATGCGATTGATCACTTCTTCCGCACCTGTGAAGAAATGAGGATAACCGTTTCTCAGGATATGAAGTATTTCTGTGTTACAGAGTCTATCGCATTATATCTGCAAAAGTTTACGTTGTACCGGAAACGTAAGGTGTTTTACGGTGAAAATGGTACCAATGAGAGCCTTTTTGATGCGATCAAGAAGCATAAAGAGCACGAAAAATTCCTGTATCCCTGTTCCGAAAACTTTGACTCAGAGATAACCAACTGGCTGGCATCTAACGATTGTGATTATGCGATTCCTGTATTGTACAAGGTGGAACTCACAGATATCACTGAGTTGTTGAAGAAAAAAGATTTTCAGGTGGTCTGCATTTTTACTCCGCTGAGTGTAAAAAGCTGGCTGAAAAATCAACCCGACTTTTCTCAGGATGATGCGGTAATTGGTGTTTTCGGAGATAATACGCGGAAAGCCTTAATTGCAGAAGGATTCGATCCTGAGATCGTGGTGCCTAATGAACACACAAAAAACATGGCCACTGCGCTCGATATTTTCCTTGGCGGATTGATGAAAAAATAACGGGTAAGTATTATTGTTATCTTCCCGGTATAGGCACAATGGGCAGGCTTTCATTGCCCGATTCAGATACACTTTGTACAGCAAAGAAGTAATTATCCTTTGAGTAGGGAAGCCTGATTTCCGTTTCTTTTGTAAAGAACTTCTTTGTCCACATACTTTCAGCCGTAGGCCGCATCAATACATAGAACCCTGCAGCCTTTTGCTCTTCTGGGTCCTTCCACCTGAGCAATGATTCATTGGAGAGGTTTCTTACCTCTATTACCACATTTCCCGGTGCACCGGGTGCCTTGGCAAGGTTGGCCAGGGTGGAGAGATTAATACAGGTGTTTTTACGCAGATACTCAAAATCCATAAACGTTGCCAGGTCGCCATATTGGACTCCATTTTCTATCCGCACATCCTGATGCTGGGGGTTGAAGTTCTCATTCATTTCGGTGAGGCGGACAGCCGTCATGCCGCGTTCCAGAAAAGGAAGGTGATCGCCCCCTCTGAGGAATCTGTCTGTTCGGTATTCCAGCATTACAGTCAGGTTATCCGTATATCTTTCGCCCACTTCTTTTACGTATCGGGCGAGCTGCCTGGAAGCCCCGTCATTCTCAAGTCCCAGAGAAATAATTCTTTTTATCTGTTTTTCGGTTTCATAATGAGGAATACCTTCACTGAAGACCCTGAATTGAGTGTTGTTGATAATGTGAGTCTCCGTGCTGTTATTGCTTCCTACAATATCGTTGTTAAGGACTGCACGCACGTCCCATCCTTCGTCTTTAGCTCGTTGCGCCAGATAAGCACTTCCCAACAGACCCTGCTCCTCGCCGGATACGGCCACGAAAATCACAGTGCCACTAAAGGCATGCCTGCTCATTATCCTTGCACATTCCATTACGGCTACCACACCGCTGGCATCATCGTTAGCGCCGGGTGCATCTCCGACCGAATCCATCACATTTATCCGTCGGCTATCCAAATGGCCGCTGATGATAAAGACCCTTTTGTCGGCTGGATTGGTTCCTTTAAGAATAGCCATCACATTCCCCAATAATACGGGTCGGTTCACCCTCTTCCCATCCGCGGGTAAGGTGGTGGTATCAATGAAGCAAGTCATCCGCCCGCCTGATGCCTGTGCAAATTGATTAAATCTGCGGAGTACATAGTTCCTGGCAGCGCCTATTCCTTTTTTGGAATCCGATTGGTTGCTCAGGAGGTGCCTGGTACCAAAGGAAACCAAATCTGTGACATAACTCTTGAGTGAGTCTGAAGATACTTCGGCAACCATTCCTGCAATCTCCGGGTCGCGGTGGATTGTGACCTGGCTAAAAAGCGGAGTAGAAATAAAGATGGTAATAAGTAGAGTGAACAGGCGATTCATCATATTTGGATTTAATAATGTGAGGCTACTCAATAGCATTGCAATTTACAATAATGTGGCACTTTGATACACCTATTCTTGCTGTGCGAACATTACTTAACCTTCCCATACCCCTGCGCCTTCTCTGATTACACTCCAGTCGTCTGTAGTGCAGTCCACTACTGTGGAAGGCACAAATCCTCCTATACCACCGTCAATTACCGCATCCACCATATTTTCAAAATGCTCATAGATGAGCTCGGGATCAGTAAAGTCCTCAATCATTTCTCCCGGCAGGGTAGTGCTTAGAAGCGGGCGATCAAGGCCCTCGATCAGAGACATGCATATCCTGTTGTCTGGAATGCGCAGACCAATGGTATCCTTTTTACTCTTGATGATTTTAGGTACTTGTCGGCTTGCCGGCAAAATAAATGTAAAAGGCCCCGGCAGATATGTCCTGAGCATTCTGTAAAGGGGGGTACTGATGCTGCGCGTATAGTCGCTCAGATGGCTCAGATCGCGGCAAATAAAGCTCAATTGAGCTTTTCTGGGGTCTATTCCCTTGATTTTGCAAATGCGTTCCACTGCCTTATGTTGAAAGATATCACATCCCAGTCCATAAATAGTATCAGTAGGGTATATAATGATGCCTCCATCGTTCAGGATACTTACAGCTTCTTTGACCAGCCTGGGTTGCGGGTCCACCGGATGTATGCGCAGGAGCATTGGCGATTTTTAATAAAGATAAAATATTAATTGCTATACCCCTTTTTCATTGTGAGGAATACTTCGGCAGAAAGATGTGATGTGGGGGATACATCGCTGTGAAAATCGCCCCTTAATCCTATTCAATTTCACTTACTTTTGCACAGCACAAAACGTACACTGATGGCAATTATCTCTGTAGGCACTATGGCCTTTGATGCGATTGAAACTCCATTTGGAAAGACTGATAAAATAGTAGGCGGCTCGGCTACCTATGTGGCATACGCGGCGAGCCATCTTACCAGGCCACTGCAACAGATATCAATAGTGGGATACGACTTTCCAAAAGAAGAGCTGGATTCGTTGAAGAAACGAGGCGTTCAATTAACCGGAGTGGAGATAGTGCCCGATAAGAAGTCATTTTTCTGGAGTGGAAAGTACCACCTCGATATGAATACACGCGACTCGCTTGCTACAGACCTCAACGTGTTGGAGGATTTTAATCCTGTGGTTCCGGATACCTATCAGGGGGCAGACTATCTCATGTTAGGAAATCTGATGCCTTCATTGCAAATGAGTGTAATTGACCAGTTGAAAATACGCCCTAAGCTGGTAATGCTCGATACGATGAACTTCTGGATGGAGACTGCTATGGACGACCTGAAGAAAGTACTGAAAAAGGTAGATGTGCTCACGGTTAATGATAGTGAAGTCAGGCAACTGAGTGGAGAGTATTCGCTTGTGAAAGCAGCACATGCCATCTTTAGGATGGGGCCTAAGTATCTGATCGTGAAGAAGGGAGAACATGGTGCCCTGCTTTTTAGCCATAACGATGTCTTCTTTGCTCCTGCGCTACCTCTCGAAGATGTGTTTGACCCGACCGGAGCTGGCGATACCTTCGCCGGTGGATTTATCGGATATCTGGCCCATGTGGGGAAAACAGATTTTGAAGCGATGAAGACAGCTATTATTTATGGATCTGCAATGGCATCGTTCTGCGTAGAGAAGTTTGGCACACAGCGGTTAAAAGAAATCACTCAGGGTGATATTCGTGAACGCCTTAAGAAATTCGTGCAACTCGTTAATTTTGATATCAGGTTGTAAGCCTTAACTTTTGGGGTAGCGTTTGGTGCCGGTATTTCTGTGTTGACTTTTTAGAATATACTTTTATGGCAGATGCAATTGAAGAGTTCAATGACTATCGTTCCCGTATGAATGAGGTCATACTGAGCAAAAATAATCTGGTGATAAAACGTTTATGGAGCCTTGATACGCATACCTATGCAGATGGTGCACTTGACAGCCGCACAAAAGAGATGCTGGGCCTTGTATCGAGTATGGTATTGCGATGCGATGACTGCATTAAATATCATTTAGGCAAATGCCATAAGGCGGGAATAACCACCGATGAGATGTACGAAATATTTGCAGTGGCCAATATCGTGGGCGGTACTATTGTGATTCCCCACACCCGCCGCGCAGCAGCGTACTGGGAATTGCTGCAGGCAGGAGAAAGCAAATAGAAAGGAATCTTTTCTTTCAGGGGAATTTGTTCAGTAATTATTTTTACCTTTCAATGCCGGTTGCGCTGATCGGAGGTTATATAAGCTATACCCTGTTTTGAAAGCTGTAACCAAAAAACACTGAATACCTCGGGAATAACGCGATTCAAATTTGATGATATTAAAAAGGCATATCCCTTTTCTGAAGGCTGTATTCTTATACACAATCTCTGCTTTTGGAGGGCCTCAGGGGCATCTGGGTATGATGATTAAGACTTTTGTCGAAAGACGGAAGGATGTATCTGAGGAGGAGCTGATGGAATATACTGCTTTTTGCCAGATGCTTCCGGGCGCTTCTTCAACACAGACTGTGACCCTGATAGGATATAAGAGAGGTGGGGTGCCGCTGGCGGTGCTTACCCTGCTGATATGGCTGTTACCTGCAAGTATCCTCATGGGTTTGTTCTCCTTTCTGGTAATTTATCTTGACGAGTATCATGTCAGTATGGACCTTTTCAGGTTTGTCCAGCCTATGGCGGTAGGCTTTGTGGCATATGCCGCACGAAAGATGTATCACACATCTGTCAACAACCTGATCACTTTTGTAATCCTGGTATTATCCACGGTGGTCACCTTTACTTTCTTTAAATGGGCATGGATATTCCCGATATTGATAGTGTTGGGAGGAATTGTGACCAATTTCAGTAAGCAGCGTTTCCCCCGTACGCATGATATAAAGCCTAAGCATATACGTTGGACAAATATCTGGTTGTTTATTTTGATTTTTGTGATAGTAGGTTTTCTGAGTGAACAGGCACGTAAACAGAATTGGGAACATAAGAAAGTGTATAATCTGACGGAAAATACCTACCGTTTCGGGAGTATGGTATTTGGGGGTGGAGACGTGTTGCTGCCATTGATGTATGAACAGTATGTAATCAGAGAGAAAACCCGCTATATGACACCGGAAGAATATCTTACAGGCTGGGGGCTGGTACGTGCCATACCGGGGCCTGTTTTTTCGGTCTCTGCTTATATGGGAGGAATGGTGTTAAGAGATCAGGGTACGTGGATGCAGATAATCGGATGTGCCATTGGGTCTGTTTTTATTTTTCTGCCGAGTGCATTGCTGGTATTGTTCTTTTATCCTGTATGGTACAATCTGAAACGCTATGCTGTAATTCATCGTTCGCTTGAAGGAATCAATGCCGTAGTAGTAGGATTTTTGTGTGCCGCCTTCCTGTTTCTCTTAAAAGATATTTCTATAACAGATATGCGAACGGTAAGTATATTGAATCTGGTAGTGATTATTGGCACATTTGGCCTGTTGTCTTTTACAAAGATTCGGGCCCCATACATCGTACTCGCATGCCTGATTCTGGGATATTTCTATTGATTAAAAAGAGAGGAGAGAGAGTGGTGGTCTCACCAGGACTCGAACCTGGATCTAGAGTTTAGGAAACTCCTATTCTATCCCTTGAACTATGAGACCAGTTGAAGACTTCTTTAAAAAGAAGGCCAAAAGGATTGCAAATGTAAAAGAATTTGACAATCTACGGAAGGCCGGAGCCTTCCTTTCGATGCCATCCGTCTAATCTTCTTAATTTTGCGGATTAAAATTTCAGAATTGGAGCAGCTGATCCTTTCATTGGTAAAGACCCTGTTTTCTAAGAATTTGGCCTTCTGTGTGTATCGCTTTCCACAAGAAAACCATCTCCGGGTGGCTGTGGACCCGGTATTGGTATGTGATAAGTCGGGAGGAGATTTAAAGATTGCACCTTTCGCCGGAGATTCAGCAGCAGCGTCTTTTGGGCTGAAGAGGCTAAGGGGGGCTTCAGAAATTCAGAAACTTTTGGATCAGATAGATTTGTTGCCCGATGCACCCCTGAGTTATGGAAATCTGCCGGTAGAAATAAGCAGAAAAGGTTATAATCAACAAATCAGGAAGTATCTCAAGGCCATAGAAGCAGGAAATGTTCAGAAAGCCATACTCTCACGGGTGATTGTTCATGAAAAGCCCTCTCATTTTTGTCCTACGGATACATTTAAGAGGCTGGTAAACAGATATCCGGCAACGCTTGCCTACCTTTTTTATCATCAAAAGGGGGGAATGTGGATGGGCGCCACGCCGGAATTGTTATTCAGAAAAGAGGGTGAGATGTTTTTCACCCTGGCATTGGCAGGAACACAGCCCCGTAAAGATGATGGATTATATACCTGGAGGCGCAAGGAGACCGATGAACAGGCTATTGTGGAGGCACATATTGAGGAAGTTTTCAGAAAATATAATTGTAAGATCAGGAAAAAAGAGGGCCCGCATACTGTAGAAGCAGCACACGTGGCGCATCTGGGTACGGATTATGTTTTTGAAGGCAATGAGAAGGTGAATACGGAAGCGCTGCTGGCAGCACTGCATCCTACACCTGCTGTGGGAGGAATTCCTCTGGACGAAAGCCTGCAACTGATAAGGCAGACCGAGGGATATGACAGGGCTTATTATTCAGGTTTTATCAGCGAAGAAAGTGAAACAGGAGATATGACGGTGTATGTTAATTTGAGGTGTATGCAAATAGGAAGCGACAAAGTTGCTGTGTACGTAGGTGGGGGAATTACGGCAGGCTCGAATCCCGATGAGGAATGGAACGAAACAATAGCAAAAAGTAAAACAATGGCTGACATGTTGCAGCCGGCAGCGGAGGAATACAAACATGAAGTTATCGGATAAGAAAGGGGTTCAGGAAATAGTAAAAACCCTTGCTGCACTGGGTTTGAAGGAAGTGGTATTGTGCCCTGGTTCCAGGAATGTACCTTTTGTGATCTCTTTTAATCAACATCCGGCATTTCATTGCACCTCTATCCGTGATGAGAGGAGCGCTGCTTTTTTTGCTCTGGGAAAGGCAATAGAGCTGCAGGAGCCTGTAGCAGTAGTTTGCACGAGTGGCTCGGCAGCAATCAACTTCGGCCCCGCAATATCTGAGGCATATTATCAGCGGATTCCATTGGTTGTAATTACGGCGGACCGCCCCAGGGAGTGGACCGATCAGGGTGATGGACAAACGATAAGACAAGACCATCTGTTTGCCAACTTCATTCGAAAGGATTATGAACTACATGGGGAAGTCAGTCACCCTGATGAGTCATGGAATAATGTAAGAGCCGTATGTGAAGGATGGCATATCGCTACTGTAATCGACAGAGGGCCTGTTCATTTTAATGTGCCATTAAGAGAGCCTTTGTATCAGACAGAAGAGGTGGATGGCCAGGCGCCCCCGGTTTTCAAAACTGAATTTACGAAGAGGAAGTTGGAGGAAGATGCACTCGCTGAATTTGCGAAGTACTTCTCACAATGTAAAAAGGTGATGATTCTGGCGGGTCAGCATAAGAATCATAATTCATTACAAAAGGCATTAGATTGTTTTGCAGCGCTCAACAATACGATTGTTTTGACGGAATCCACTACGAATGTGCATAACCGTTGCTTTATAGAGAATATCGACAGGGTTATTACTACATTACCGGACGAAGATCAGCCTGCCTTTGCTCCTGATCTCCTGATAGCTACTGCGGGAGCAGTTGTTTCCAAACGGGTTAAAGCTTTTCTGAGAAAACAAAAAATTGCACAGCATTGGAATGTGGACTCTTTTGATGCAATGACAGACACATACCAGTCTTTGACACACGCTGTATTTGCAGATCCGGTGATATTTTTGGAGCAGTTAGCTTCACATATTGTCACTCCTTCATCTGATTACAGTGAAAGATGGCAGCAACGTGCACGGAGGATTGAGGAATTGCATAGTGCCTTTGGCTCGGAAATGCCCTACAGTGATTTTTATGCGTTCAATGAAATTTACAAGCATCTGCCGGCAGGCATCCACCTGCATATAGCCAACAGCTCGCCTATCAGATACGCCCAACTGTTAAACAATGAGAGGGTAGCTTCCACGTGGAGTAATCGGGGCACCAGCGGTATTGACGGATGTACAAGTACGGCTGTAGGTGCGGCTTCTGCTTCTCCGGACAAGCAGTTTTTGCTGATAACCGGGGATGTGGCTTTTCAGTACGATATGAATGGACTGTGGAATAATGAACAGGTATCAAATCTAAGGATTATTGTGATTAACAATGGAGGTGGAGGAATCTTTAGGATTATTGCCGGCAATGGAGCGGAAGAGGAATTGGCGCCTTTCCTTGAGACAGCCCAGAAGAGGGATGTGAGTCATCTTGCAGCTTCTTTTAATTGGAATTACCTTGCGGCAAGAGATGAGAAAAGCCTGAAAGAAGCGTTAGGCCTGTTTTTCACGGAAAATGGTGTGCGAACCATTCTGGAAATCTTTACTCCGTCTGAGAAGAATGCGGAAGTGCTGGCTGATTACTGGAAATTTTTAAAAGAAAAATTCTGATTGTTATGAACCCAATAGCCTGGAAAACCATTAAAGAATATCAGGACATCACCTTCAGAGAGTCAGGAGGTGTGGCTCGTATTGCATTTAATAGGCCTGAGGTACGCAATGCCTTCCGTCCGGAAACGGTTTCGGAACTCCTGGATGCATTGATTATAGCACACGAATCCCAATCCATAGGAGTGGTGTTGCTCAGTGGGGAAGGACCTTCGCCCAAAGATGGCGGATGGGCTTTCTGTTCGGGTGGTGATCAGCGGGTGCGCTCCAACACAGGTTACAAAGGGGGTGATGGTATCAACCGGTTTAATATCCTCGATGTGCAGCGACAGATACGTTTTATGAATAAGGTGGTGATCGCGGTAGTGCCCGGCTGGGCAGTAGGTGGAGGGCATAGCCTGCATGTGGTGTGCGACCTGACGCTGGCAAGTAAGGAACACGCCATCTTCAAACAGACAGATGTAAATGTGGCGAGTATAGATGGGGGCTTTGGGTCTGCCTATCTGGCGCGTCAGGTAGGGCAGAAACGTGCGCGCGAAATTTTCTTTCTGGGAAAATCTTATTCGGCACAGGAGGCTTATGAAATGGGAATGGTAAATGCAGTGGTACCGCATGCCGAACTGGAGCAGACAGCTTATGAGTGGGCACAGGAGATATTGAAAAAGAGCCCTACAGCCATTAAGATGGCTAAGTTTGCACTGAACCTGATTGACGATGGGCTGGTAGGGCAACAGGTGTATGCAGGAGAGGCCACCCGATTGATTTATATGACTGATGAAGCCCGTGAAGGGCGGGATGCATTTCTGGAAAAGAGAGATCCTGATTTTGATAAGTTTCCCAAATTTCCATAAATAAAGAAGATGGCGTCTGTTTCGGCCTGGCTGGTGACTTTTCGTTTGCGCACATTGCCCCTTGCATTGTCCACGATTATTCTGGGTAGTTTTTTAGCTGCATACAGAAATAGTTTTCATTGGAGTGTTTTTATTCTGGCTGCGCTGACCACTCTGTTTTTGCAGACACTCAGCAATCTGGCTAACGATTATGGAGATACGTTACACGGAGTGGACAATCCGGACAGGACAGGCCCCAAACGGAGTTTGCAGACGGGAGCCATCACCCTGAAACAAATGAAGACAGCAATTGTCGTATGTATTCTGCTGTCGCTATGTTCGGGAATTGCGTTATTGGTAGTGGCCTCCGGGGATTTGAAGTTGTCTTACGGATTAATCATGTTTGTGATTGGGTTAGCCGCTATTGCAGCAGCAATGAAATATACAATGGGTAAACGCCCATACGGGTATGCGGGTCTGGGAGATATCGCTGTGTTTATCTTTTTCGGGTTAGTAGGTGTGCTGGGTACTTTCTTTCTTCATACGCACTATGTCGGTGTGGGGGAAGTTTTTCCGGCAATGGCAGTAGGCTTTTTCAGTACAGGGGTATTGAACCTGAATAATATGCGCGATATTGAAAATGACCGGCTGTTTGGCAAGCATACAATTGTGGTGAAGATGGGTAGTGAGCGTGCCAGGTGGTATCATTTTTCACTTATTATGGCAGGCATAGTGTGTGCTGTTGTTTATACACTTACAACCACATCATCAGGTTGGAAATGGCTGTTTCTGATTACTGTTCCGCTTTTTCTGAGGAGTTCCATAGTGGTGTTTAAAACGAAGGAAGTAACCTGCCTGGATCCGGAGTTGAAATATCTGGCCCTGACCACGCTTTTGTTTTCCATATTATTCGGGGCAGGGTTAGTAATCGCGTAGAGAAACTTGTAAAACGCCTGGTGTTGGTAAAAAGAAAATTATACTTCAAAAGTGAAGTGTGCTACCTTCCTGCCTTACGTCAATATCAGGTACTTATCTGCATCATCCAGAAAGGGGAAATGGGCACGAACTTGCTCCAGGGCTTCCTTATGAAAAGTGTAGGTTGAAATTTTTTCTTCGCTTCCCAGGTCCTGAAGCACATTCCCCAGCGGGTCTATAATCAGGCTGTCTCCCGAATACCCATGCCCGTTACCATCTGCCCCTACCCGGTTTACCCCGATTACGAAACACTGGTTTTCTATGGCTCTTGCAGTTAGCAATGTGCGCCACATAGAGCTTCTTTTATCGGGCCAGCTGGCTACATTAATCAGGATGTCGTACCGGTTTTCTTTTTCAGGAGGCTGGCGGTTCCACACAGGAAACCGCAGGTCATAACAAACCTGCAAATTAATCTTCCATCCTTTAAGGCTGCCTGTCAGTTTTTTTTCTCCGGGTGCATAATGGTTGTGCTCATCGGCATAGCTAAACAGATGCCGCTTGTCGTAATAGCCCATTTCGCCATTAGGCAACATCCATATCAGGCGGTTATAGTATTTCCCGTTTTCTTTGATGATTACACTCCCTGTGATTACAGCTCTTTTCTTTTGAGATACACGCTTCATCCATGCTACTGTTGCACCTTCCATTGGCTCGGCCAATATCTCAGGGTTCATGCTGAATCCGGTTGTGAACATCTCAGGCAAAACAATCAACTCGGTATTTTCGGTAATGCCCGTAATTTTTTCTTCGAAATGTGCTCTGTTGGCCTCCGCATCTTCCCAGACAAGAGAAGACTGGATTAATGATATAGTCAAAGGTTGTGATGCCATACCCTCAAAGGTAAAGATTTGAAGATGACAACAGTTTGTTGTGATTACTGTCCGGCAGGCTAAAGAACAGCTATCCCTGCTTATTTAATTAGATGAAGACCGGATTAGATAATCCGTATTGCTTTGCAGAAGGAGGTCAGCACGAATGGCAATACCACCCAGAAGTATTCTCTGATCCAGATCAGGAACACAAGTTGCACAATTGCGGAAATCGCAAAAATTACCCAATACTTTGATACTGATTCTCTTTCAACGTTAGTAGCCATGAGCGGTATAATTTGAGCAAATATAATTCTAAAAAGGAAAATCGGAAACTTTGCGTATGATTCTTTTCTGACAGAGGCCAAATTAGGTTCTCAGCTTAAATATTAGTGATCATCACTATACAGCAACAGATTTATTCTTTTTAAAGTCAGCCGGATAGCGGTATTCATTACCCGTTTGCGATAAATCCGGGAAATAGTGTCATTCCACCATCCACAAACAATGTGGTGCCTGTTACGTAATCGCTTTCGTCACTGGCAAGCCATACTGCCGCTTTCCCGATATCTTCGGGTTGTCCAATCCTGCCATAAGGGATGAGTGTCAGAAGTTTTTTAAGTGAGGCTTCATTGTCCCAGTCAGATTTATTGATAGGTGTCTGTATGGCGCCGGGTGCAATCCCATTTACTCTTATTTTTTGAGAGGCTAATTCCTGTGCAATAGTTTTCATCAACATACTGATACCTCCTTTGCTCGATGCGTAATCTGCATGGCCGGCCCAGGGTATCACCTCGTGTACACTGCTGATACAAATTATTTTCCCTGCTGCGCTGCTCCTTTCGGGTACCACACCACGGCGGATAAATTCCTTAGCTGCCTCACGTGCACAAAGAAAATATCCTGTAAGATTTACATTCATCACTGTTTGCCATTGCGCTATGGTCATTTCTGTAAAGGGTGCATCACGTTGCAGGCCTGCATTGTTGACCAGAATATCTATAGTGCCATAATGCGTTATAGCCTGTCGGAACATTTCCTGTACTTCTGCTTCGTTACTGACATCTGCTTTGATACCAATAGCATTACCTCCGTCGGCAGTGATCTGTTGCACCATTTGATTAGTAACCTCATCATGTACCACATAATTGATAACTACATTGGCGCCTTCCCGGGCAAACGCTTCTGCAATACCTTTTCCTATTCCGCTATTGCCGCCGGTAACCAGTGCTGTCTGACCTTTTAACCTTTGCATGTTTTTTTGATTTTTTTTGCGAAAATATTATGCCAAACAAAGGCCATAAGCCTGTCTGACTTTTCTGACTGGCAGATATTAGCTATGGATTGTGCTAAATGTTTAAATCCTCAGGATGATTCACCAGGGTAGAAGGTGTTAGTTATGCTTTTTTCATAGCGGCAAAGCCCCGTGCAACATCTTCAATCAGATATTCCGGCTCTTCTATCCCTATATACATCCTGATTCTCCGGTGTTCAGGGTCGCTCAGGTCTATGGTATCTCGGGGTTTTCCTGCTATGGAGGGCATCACCAGAGACTCGTATCCACCCCAGCTAACGGCCATCAGTATATGTTGCATGCCTTCACAAAATTTTTCAATCTTTCCAATAGTGTCAGCTTTCAGTACAAAACTGAAGAGGCCTCCGGTGTCTTCCATCTGGGTTTTGGCCAGATCATATTGAGGGAAAAGAGGGTCAAATGGGTATGCGATGGATTCCACTTCTAATTGAGTCTTCAGGTAGCTCACAATCAATCTTGCCGATTCAGCGCTTTTCTTTAACCTGAGAGGCAGAGTACGCAGTCCCCGAATCATCAGCCAGGCATGAAAGGGGGTAATTCCCAGTCCTGCTGTCATATATTCACTGCTGAAAATCTTGTGCATCATTTCCTTTGTGCCGGAGATCACGCCGGCTACTACGTCACTATGGCCGTTGAGGTATTTTGTAGCACTCTGGAAAGAAATGTCAATACCATAATCGATAGGTCTTTGGTATAGAGGAGAGCAATAGCTGTTGTCGCAAATGGTAAGGATTCCTTTGGCTTTGGCGAGTGTAGCTACCGCTTTCAGATCCTGGAGCTCAAATGTCCAGCTATTGGGGCTTTCAAGATAGATAATTTTTGTCTCAGGGCGTATGGCTTCTTCAAAGTTTTTCACATCGGTACCGTCCACATAAGTGGTGCTCACACCGAATCGGGGAAGAAATTTTTCAAATAGATGCTGCGCCCAACCGTATGGCTTTCTTACGGAGATAATATGATCGCCTGATGCAACATTTGCAACCACAGAAGCAAAGATGGCACTTGCACCACTATTAAGCACCAGACATTCCTCTGCATTGTCAAGAGCGGCCAGCTTTTTTCTTAAGATATCTACAGTCGGATTGTTCCCCCTGCTATAAAGAACCGCTTCAGATTCATTTTGAAGTGCCGTCCTGAATTCCTCTACAGTATCGAACGAAAAATTACTTGCCTGTATAATGGGGGGAGCTATAGAATGAAAATAGTTTTCTCTGAGTTCGCCTGTTTCGTTTAATATTTCAGAAAGTGATTTCTTTTTCATAGTTGGTAATTTATTGTGTGCGAAGCCTTCTTTTGCCGATGAAAACAAAGTAAATAGCAAGAAACGCGCTTAATACAGCCAGTGCGATCAGGCTGATTTTAGTTTCTGTAATGAAGATGCTGATACCTACAAAAGAATAGGCAGTTATAAAGATCAGGGGGAGTACCGGATACCACTTCACTTTGAAAACTCCAGAGTCATCGGTTCCCTTTGCCCTTCGTCTGAGAATGAATATCCCCGCAGCGGATAGCACCATTCCGAAACAATCGAGAAAGATAGTGAAACTGAGAATTGCATCAAACGTCTTAGCCCAAAATACGATCAATACGCAGGCCGCTGCGAAAACACTTATAGATGCAGAGAGTACTTCGGTCTTTGGATTCCTCTTGTTAAATATCGGGGGTAATATTTTGTCATCGCTCATGGCGGCCATCACCCTTGGGTTACTCATTAGTAACACATTTACATAGGCCAATACACTTAAGAAAAGAAGTACAGAGAGAATTTTCTCTGCCGCCGGGCCAAAAACTTTGGATGCCATGATGGCTGCAATATTAGGAGCCTTTCCCAAATCTTCGTATCCGATTACTTTCACATATGCGTAATTAATGAGTAGGTATAGTGCCAGTATCAGTGTAATGCCAATAAAGATGGCTCTGGGAAGTGTCTTCTGAGGATTTCTGATTTCTTCGCCGAAATTAATGGTTTGCTGGTAGCCGCCGTAGGTAAAACTAACTGCCACCAGGCCGATTCCAAAGGCTTTGAGATAGGCCAGGAAATTCTGGCTGTGGAGCGATCCTGCCATCAGATCTACAGGTTTGCCTGTATCAAAAAAAAGTGGAGTAATCAGGGCGACTACCAGCGCCACCTTAACTACTGTCAGCACATTTTGCGCATAAGCACTCATCTTAAGCCCTAATAGATTCACGCCGTAAAAAAGGATGATAGAAATAAGTGCAATGGCAGTCTGATAGCTCTTCAGCGCGGATGGACTTGCGTGTGGCCATATCACACTGCTGATATATTCGCCTCCGACAAGTGCCACTGCACCCAGCGTGGCTGCATTGCTCACCAGGATGATACAGTTGATCCCGAATGCAATTGAGGGGTGATACGCATAAGAGAAAACTTTATAATATCCACCTGTCACAGGAAGGCGGCTGCCAATTTCAGCATAAGTGAGTGCGCCGCAGAAAGCTACTACGCCACCGGCAATCCAGCTTAAAAAATAGATGAGCGGACTATCAATTGCTGCGGCTACGTTTACAGGTGTCCGGAATATCCCCATACCCAATACGAAACTGACCATCAGAGCAGAAACATCAAACAATCCCAGGAAACGGGCAGGTTTTCTTTCAGTGTTTCTTTGCATCAGATAAAGATAGTTATTCGTATGAGCACTGTTTATGTTTATTTTTGAAGAAACCCCTCTGCCAAAGATGAAACCTTATTTACTTTTTTTGTTGATGTTTCTTTTTGCATTAGGTGCTTCCGGACAAAAGGTCCCTGATGAAACATCCGAAAAGGATACTTTGCAAAATGTAGTTATTTCTGCCTTCGAATCTTACCATAAACTGCTGGATGTTCCGGCGCCGGTAAACCTTTTGAGGGAAAGGCAGATGCAACAGACAAATAACCTTTCATGGGTCCGGGCAATGAATAATCTCCCCGGGGTGAATATGGATGAACGCTCTCCCGGTAGCTACAGGCTGAATATCAGAGGAAGTTCTATCCGCTCTCCGTTTGGGGTGCGGAATGTGAAAATCTATTATAATGGCATACCCATGACAGACCCGGGAGGAAGTACTTTCTTTCAGATATTAGGCCCTTATAATGCTACTTCAATAGAAATTATCAAAGGCCCTTCAGGGAGTGTGTATGGTACAGGAACCGGCGGCGTGGTGTTGCTTAACGATGTGCCCGATAAATCGGGCATACGGTTTTCGGATACTTATGGTAGTTATAATACTAACAGCATCGGATTTGCCGCTAATATTGTCAACGAGGGGAAAAAGATTTCCTTTAAGTATAATCGTCAGTCGTCTGATGGATTTCGTGAGCACACAAAGATGTACAGAGATGTATTCTCTATGAATGCCACGCTGGTGAATCGGGAGAAATTCAAACTGGGAAATTATTTCCTTTACGGACGCTCCTACTATCAGACACCGGGAGCCCTGACACTCGCAGAGTACAAGGCAAACCCTCGCAGTGCACGCCCACATGCCGGGCCGAACCCTTCGGCTGATGAAGCGAAGGCAGCTTTTACGCTGAACTATTTTCTTTCCGGATTTAAGATGGAGCAACAGATTGCAAACAATTTCAAGAACTATGTGGTGCTCTATGGAGCTTATGCGCAGAACAGAAATCCAAACTTCAGAAATTATTCACGCACCAGTGAACCCCATTTTGGAGGGAGGACCGACTTTACTTATTCCACGTCACTAAATAGCCATGCGTTAACGATTGATTTTGGGGGAGAATATCAGCATAGTTTCAACGGGCAGCGTGTGTATAAAAATAACGGAGGAGAACCCGGTGCACCACAGACAGATGATGAAATCCAGAACACACAGGCGTTTGCATTTGTGCAGGCACAACTGGAACTTGGCAAAGGATTTCTGGCAAGTGTGGGTACCAGTGTCAATTTCCTGGATGTCGATTTCCATAGGTTTTATGATGAAAGCCTGCACTATAAAAGATCTTTCAGGAATGAGTGGGCCCCCAGACTGAATCTAAGTAAGCAGATTAATGAGGATATGACCGTATATGCCTCTGTGGCGCGTGGTTTTTCACCTCCTGCCACTTCTGAGTTGTTGCCCTCTACAGACATCTTTAATACTACACTTCAGGCTGAGTCCGGGATAAACTATGAGCTAGGATGGCGTGCAAGTGTATTCAGCAGACGGTTGTTTACAGACGTAAATCTATTCAGCTACAACCTGAAAAATGCAATTACCCAAAAGCGCGATGCCAGTGGTGGAGACTATTTTAGTAATGCAGGGAAGGCTGTGCAGCGTGGGTTGGAGGTGCTGATAAGTGCACAGTTGGTAGATAGGCCGGTGGGGATTCTCAATAGTGTGTCATTATTGCTTTCCGGCACATGGCATCACTTTGCATATAAAGATTATAAACCGGGTTCTAACGATTTTTCAGGAAATAAGGTGCCAGGAGTGAGTCCTGTAAAATTTGCGTTTTCAGGTGATGTCTATTTTGTATCGGGTACGCGATTGAATGTATCATGGTTATACAATGGGAAGGTCGCACTGAATGATGCCAATTCTGAATATGCGTCAGATTATTTTCTGGTGCATGCAAAAGTATATCAGCGCTTAAGATTGGGAAAGGGGAATATTATTGAGCTATTTACAGGAGCAGATAATATGTTCAATGCAATTTATAGTCTGGGGAACGATATCAATGGAGCCGTAGGCAGATATTATAATGTAGCTCCGGGCAGATCGTTTTACGGGGGTATTTCTCTGGATTTATAAAGAAAAATAATAAGTAGAAATCAGTGCCTCATTCAGAATAAGCAACGGGCTGGTGAAACTACCCTTTGTGTATTTGGTTTGGATTTTTCCCTTTTAACCACTTACATTTGCCGCCGAAATTGGTTTCTTGAAGAATTAAAAAGGGAATCCGGTGCAATTCCGGAGCTATCCCCGTAGCTGTAAGGTTTACCATCTTTTGAAGATGGTTGCAGGTACAACGCCACTGGAAATACCGGGAAGGCATCTGCCCAAATAACCAAGCCAGAAGACCTGCCTGTTTCTGTTATTATTAACCAAATGCTTTCGGGAAGAAAGGCAGGGATGAAATACGGCTATCCTTTGTCTTTTTATGCTGCGGAAGCAAAAAAAAATTTTTATGAAAAAAGGATGGATCATTGCGTTGGCAATGGTAACAGCCGGATCGCTGCGGGCACAGGACAGCGCTCAGGTACTCGATGAAGTAGTGGTCACTGCGTCCAAAACACCAATCAAACAAAGTCAGACCGGAAAGGTGTTAACGGTAATTTCCAAACAGACTATTGAACAAAATCCGGGCAAGACCCTGAGCGAATTGTTAACCCAGCAGGCAGGAATTGTAATCAATGGAGGGAAGAGCAATCTGGGGACTAACCCTGCTATTTTTCTCAGAGGCGCTTCATCAGGCAACACTTTGATTTTGTTAGACGGGGTTCCGATGTATGACCCTTCTTCTGTTTCGGGAGAGTTTGATCTGAATAATTTTGATGTCTCGCTACTCGAAAAAGTAGAGATTCTGAAAGGGGCACAGTCCACGCTTTACGGCTCTGATGCAGTGGCGGGTGTGGTAAATCTTATTACAAAGAAGCCTTCTTCAAAGAATATCTCAGGGAATGCTACTTTGGGAGCGGGGAGTTACGGTACATGGAAAGCCGGTGGCACCCTGTCTGGCGCTAACGAAAAAGGTTATTCGTTTCTGGTAAACTATTCAAAGTTACAGAGTAAGGGATTCAGTGCGGCCTACGACTCTACGGGAACTGCCGGATTTGACAGAGACGGATTCAATAGTGATATGTTTCTTGTAAAGTTAGGTGCAAAGCCTTCCGAAAAGACTGAACTGTCGCTCTATGGGAAATATAGCAAGTATGGGGGAGATATTGATGCCGGCGCATTTACAGATGACAGGGATTACGCTTACAAGAATGACAACACAATTGCCGGACTGACATTCGATTATCATCTGCGCAATGGATTTATCAGGCTAATGTATAATGCGAATTGGTACAACAGAAACTTTACAGATGATTCAGGCCATGTAGGTGGCTTTTCGAAATATCAGCATGGCGTATACAATGGCTTTTCGCATTATGCTGAGTTATATACAAGCCTCAAACTAAGTCCGGAACTGGAATTACTTGCCGGAGCTGATTACAGGTATAATAACACGGATCAGATATATATCTATCAACCTGATTATGGTTTTCCGGCATTGCCTCTTTCATCTGATAGTGCACGTACGCACCAAGTGAGCGGATATGCTTCATTGCACCTGAGTACTCAGGGAGGATTTGGGCTGGAAGCAGGAGGCAGATTTAACTATCAAAATCTGTATGGTGCCAACAGTACCGTATCTGTCAATCCATATTATAAGGTGAACAAGCATCTAAAAGTATATGGTACGCTCGCCTCGGCATACAAAATACCTACACTGTATCAGTTGTATTCTGAATATGGTAACAGAAAGCTGAAACCCGAATCTACACTTTCTGCAGAAGCAGGATTAATGTGGAGCGATAAAGCATCGTACTTCAGAGTCACGGGTTTCCTGAGGTCGGGAAGAGATGTAATTCTGTTCTATACTGACCCACTTACTTACTTGAGTAACTACGTGAATGGCGACAAGCAAAATGATAAGGGTATAGAGGTGGATGCCAGATATGCAGTGAATAGTAAACTGTCTTTTATTGGCAATTACACATTCGTAGATGGAAAAGTTACCACACAGAATGGTGCCAAGGATACCAGCTATTTCAATCTGTATAAGAAGCCCAAAAGCATTCTGAACATTGGCGCGGTATATACACCTGTAAAGAGTTTGAATGTGGGTATGCAGCTACACACAGCAAGCAAGGCTTTCGAAGGCCGTTATATGGCACCGCCTTATGAATTGAAAGGATATTACACATTGGGGTTAAACGTGAACTATACCCCGGTCAGGGCTTTGTCCTTATTTGCTGAATTAGACAATATTACGGATCAGCAGTATTTTGACACTCGCGGATATAATACTAAGGGATTTAACTTCATGGGAGGCGTGAAACTCTCTTTTTGATAAGAACCTAAGCAAAAAAAGTAAGGGGCATAGTCATATCTGATTATGCCCCTTTATGATTTTTAGTGTGTCCTGTATTGTTAGATGTCTTTTGGCTACAGGCGCCTGATCCTTATATTTCTGTACCACACTTCGTCTCCGTGATACTGAAGTGCAATGCGTCCGGTCTTGAATTTGCCGAAGTCGGGCATATACTTGAATTTACTGATGGCAATCATGTCCTTCCAATTTTGATCCCACATCTGAGTGCTGAGCGTGTGTACGCCGTTCATGTAGAAGTCCAGTTTGCCGTTTTTACTTCTGAGGGTGATTTTATTCCATTCCCCGACAGGGTTAACTGCTTCCTTTGATGCTAGCAGATCATAGAGGTCACCTGCCCGATGGGTGTAGAGTCTGCTGTCTGAATGTCCCGGGCGGGTAGGTGTACCGTTGTCGAGTACCTGCATTTCAGGGCCGGTGAGGTAACTGGCCTCGTACTTCTTGTCTTCTTTCACGTAGAAGATAATGCCGCTGTTCCCCTTTTCACTGATCTTCCACTCAAGTTCGAGTTCGAAGTTGCCGTATTCATTATCGGTCACGAGGTCTGCAATCTCCTCACTTTTATATTGTTTTTCGTTAGGCTTGTCCGGAAAAAGCACGCCGTCTTTTATTTTCCAGAAGTTACCTGCTGTCTTCTGGTTATACAGGTGCCATCCTTTTGTGGAATTTTGTTCGAGGAGTGTCTGCCATCCTGAAGCTGAGCCGGACTGATGTTGTGTGCCGGTACAGGAAGCGATCACGAATATTGTAGCCAGTGCAAAGGGTATTCTTTTCATAAAATGGTTTTTAAAAAATTATCCTTGTAGTCCGAGCACTTTTTTATTGAGAGAAGGATCTCTTACGGTTGCCGCAAAATCGTCAAATGCTTTTTCTGTTGTTTGAATTATATGGTTCCTTATGAAGGGCGCTCCTTCACGTGCGCCGTCTTCAGAATTTTTAATACAGCACTCCCATTCCAGCACGGCCCACCCGTCGTAATCATATTCAGCCAGTTTGGAAAATATCCGCTTAAAGTCGACCTGGCCATCGCCTGGAGACCTGTATCTTCCGGCCCGCTTTAGCCAGGGCTGGTATCCGCCAAAAGTGCCTTGTCTGCCCGTCGCATTAAATTCAGCATCCTTCACGTGGAAGGCTTTGATACGTTGGTGATAGAAATCGATGTATTGAATATAATCAAGGCATTGTAATACAAAGTGTGATGGGTCATAAAGCAGGCACGCTCTGGGGTGATTGTGTACCTTTTCTAAAAACATCTCGTAGGTCTCTCCATCAAAGAGGTCTTCTCCCGGATGTATTTCGTAACATAAATCTACACCTGCTTCATCAAATGCGTGGAGTATGGGAGTCCACCTGCGTGCCAGTTCTGTGAAGCCTTCATCCACCAGACCGGCCGGTCGTTGTGGCCAGGGATGAAATGTGTGCCATAGTAAGGAGCCGCTGAAAGTGGCGTGGGCCTTAAGTCCCAGGTTTTTACTTGCCTGTGCTGCATATCTCAATTGCTGCACTGCCCATTCCGTCCTTTCTTTCGGATGCCCCTGAAGCGCAGTGGGAGCAAAACTGTCGAAAAGCAGATCGTAAGCCGGATGTACGGCCACCAGTTGTCCCTGCAAATGGGTAGAGAGTTCAGAGATTTCCATTCCATACGATTGTACTATTCCTTTCAGTTCATCGGCATAGGTCTGGCTTGTAGCCGCTTTTTCGAGATCGATAAACCGGGGATCGAGCGTAGGTATCTGAATTCCTTTATATCCCAATTGTGATGCCCATTGGCAAATATGGTGGAGACTATCAAAGGGAGCTTTATCTCCAATAAATTGAGCAATAAAGATAGCGGGCCCTTTTATCGTTTTCATAATTTATTAAGTGTTGAACGCAATTGAAGTTTCAAGTGGTACTAAAGTTAATGAAAACAGAGATTTACTCTTCGCTTACCCGTACGCTTCTGTTAAAGCTTTCGCTGAGCGAGATAAGCGTTTCAGTTCTTTCGATACCCTTTATTTTTTGTAATTCGTCGTGCAATACGAATTTGAGTTGATTAATGTCTTTGCACACGATCTCTGCAAACATGCTATAGTTACCGGTAGTGTAGTTCAGCCTCACTATCTGAGGAATTTTTTCTAACTCTTTAGCGACCTGTTCATACATGGAGCTCTTCTCCAGAAATATGCCTACGAAAGCGGTGATATCAAATCCTAAAAGCTTAAGGTTTACCTTAAGTTTTTTCCCTTTTACGATTCCAAGTTCTTCCAGTTTTTTGATTCTGACATGGATGGTACCGCCGCTTACGAATAGTTTTTTACCCAATTCTGCATAGGGTGTCTCGGCGTTTTCGCTCATCTCCTGGATAATCTGTAGATCGAGTTTGTCAATATTAAACTTCGCTGCCATTTTAAAATGTGTTTTTGAAAAATATCAGATAAAAGTAAAGATAATTAAATCATTTCTATATTTCAAAGATTGTGTTTAAAATATTTGTTTATTATTGGCTGTGTATTTAGATTTGCATCATAATCGTTCTTTAACACTGTGGGGTGATGAAATTTATGGCAGACATGCCCTCTTGTCTCGGGGGTGAGGATTCCAGGATAAACATAACATAGAGCTGTTATCCGGCAACGGATAATAACCAGGGTCGACCACTAAAACTTTGTGTTATAGCTAACTGCCTCGTGAAGGTTCGAACCCTTCCCCTACAGCTAATTAAAAAGCCACGTTTTTTGCGTGGCTTTTTTCGTAATAACCTGTATTGTATTTGTATCGGGGAGCGGACTTGAACCGCCGACCTTTGGGTTATGAATCCAATGCTCTAACCAGCTGAGCTACCCCGACGTTTTATTGGGCGGCGAAGATAATACATCTCCCTGAAAAGTAGAAAGTCACTTACAGCTTATCTTAATTTTTGCTTTTAAGCCTGCTATTTTTTGGATTACTTGGTGCTGCCCGGATAGTTTTCTAGCGCCCTTTCCAGGCAATCCATTGCCTTGTGAATGGATTCGGTATTAAGTACGTAAGCAAAACGCACTTCATTTTTTCCTAGTCCGGGGGTACTATAAAATCCGGTGCCGGGCGCTACCATTACAGTCGCGCCTTCATATTCCCATGATTCTAGTAACCACTGGCTGAAACGGTCCGCATCATCTACAGGAAGGGATGCCATAGCATAGAATGCACCACCCGGATTGGGACAGAAGACACCTTTCATGGTATTTAGCCTGCCTACCAGTGCATCTCTTCGTGCAATATATTCTTCCCTGGTATGGTCAAAATAGTCTTGCGATACACCGATTGCAGCCTCACCTAATATTTGTCCGTAAGATGGGGGGCTGAGTCTGGCCTGAGCAAACTTCATTGCAGTTTGTAGTATTTGCTTATTTTTTGTAACAAAAGCACCGATTCGGGCACCGCAGGCACTGTATCGCTTACTTACTGTGTCCATAAGTATAACATGCTCTTCTACTCCTTCCAGTTCCATTGCACTGGTGTGTGTGCCGGTGTAGCAGAATTCGCGGTAGGCCTCATCGGCAAAGAGATATAGGTCGTGTTTCTTAATGACGGTGCGGAGGGCCTCCAGTTCTTCTCTGCTGTACAGGTAGCCGGTAGGGTTATTGGGATTGCAGATTATGATGGCCTTCGTTTTATCAGTAATCTTCTTTTCAAATTCTTCAATTGGTGGCAGTGCAAATCCTGTTTTAATACTGCTGAAGATAGGTTTTACCGTCACCCCGGCTTCTACTGCAAATCCGTTATAGTTGGCATAGAAAGGTTCGGGGATGATAACCTCATCACCGGGATTAAGGCAGCTCATAAAACCAAAGAGAATGGCTTCGCTTCCTCCGGTAGTGATGATAATATCATTGTGATCCACTTGGATGTTTTTTGTCTGGTAATATCCTGCCAGTTTCTTCCGGTAACTTTCGTTTCCTGCACTGTGGCTATATTCCAATACTTTGATATCCTTATTCCTCACGGCGTCGATAGCTATTTTAGGTGTTTCCACATCGGGCTGGCCGATATTGAGATGATAAATATGGATTCCTCTTTTTTTAGCGGCTTCGGCAAAGGGAACCAATTTGCGGATGGGAGATGCTGGCATCTCGCTACCGCGCTGACTGATTTGTAACATAGTGCAAAGGTAGATTGAAAAATTGTTTTTATGTCAGGGGTGGGGCCGGATTCGGTAAGTGTGGTTAAGGGTTTATTTAAGAGGCTTTGAGATTTGTAATCTGCATGGAATTTTCTAGAGAAAGCAGTGTGAAATACCTTTAGAGTTTTCCTTATGAATAAATTTGGCTACACCAAAGGCAGATATTATCTTTGCCGTCCAAATTTTTGGAATGGCGCGTTGGTCAAGGGGTTAAGACGCCTCCCTTTCACGGAGGAATCACGGGTTCGAATCCCGTACGTGCTACAAAAGATGAGAATGCTCTGGTTTAAGCCGGAGCATTTTTTGTTTGAGGGTTCCCTAAGCATTCGGAGTGGATGTGGAGAACTGATGTGATTTCTGCTATCCCTAAATTAGATTTCCATAGCCTCATCCTAAAGTGTGGAGTAATTAATTTAATGCCAAAGCCTGGTGGGCTCCAGCTCAGCCTGTTCGGACAATAATTAAATAAAGTTATTGCTGCCGGAAAGAGCAAAGGGTATTTTTTTTATTTTGCGGCTCGCTTCATTAAGATGATCAGAGGGTGAAAGGGTCAAAGGGGATATTCTATTCCCTTTGGGGACATTGCCGTTCCGCGGCAAGGGATTTTTGGGGGTCGCAATATTCATTCTTTTTTCTTTACCGGTAAGGTGAGCTTTACATCCGGAGAATTTGATGAAAATATCCAGATACGGGAAGCCAGACCATCCCATAGTGCAGGAATCGGAATTAAATGTAGTATGGCCGGATTTTTTCCGGGAATTTGAATTCAGGATTTCTAATGATCTTGATGAGCTTATAGTATTGCAATATCGAAGCGAACTAGAGAAAGCCTGGGGTATTAAAAAGTATTGTATATGAGTAAAGTAAAGGGGTTAAACAGAGTAAGGAAATTTTATGAGTGGACAACTTCCATTCCTGTACTGGCTTTCATACTTTATTTTTCAGGGTATCTCGATGATAATATGCTGTTTCAGACTATCGCCGGAATATTGCTCGTCTTCTGTGTCATGTCTGCCGTACATCATTCAGAAATTGTGGCGCACCGGGTGGGGGAACCCTTTGGTACTATCATTCTGGCAGTATCCATTACAATTATTGAAGTAGCCATCATTGTTTCATTGATGATAACCGGAGGTGAACAGTATGCTTCCTTTGCCAGGGATACGGTTTACTCCGCAGTAATGCTATTGCTGAATGGAGTGGTGGGATTTAGCTTATTTATCGGCGGCAGGAAGTTCCGTACCCAGACATTTTCAGTCCATTCGGTTAAAATTGCTTTAGTCTCCCTGATCTCAATTGTGGCATTTACGATGATACTCCCCACTTTCACAAAAGGTGAACCCGGCCCCTATTATACCGAAGCTCAGATTCTGTTTGAGTTTATTGCCTGCCTTGCCATATATACTGCATTTATTTCGGCACAAACGCTACGACACAGAGAGTATTTTATTACAGGAAACCAAGATGCGCCTGATCATTCAGGTCACACTATTTCCAATACTTCATTGGTAATAAGTATTTTGTTTCTGCTTATTAGTCTTACGATTGTTGTCTTATTGGCAAAGAGCCTGTCAATACCATTGGAGAGGGTAATAGTGAATTATGGCCTTCCCAAAAGTCTGGTCGGCATTATCATAGCAGGAGTTATCCTGTTACCTGAAGGAATTGCGGCAGTGAGTGCGGCACGGAAGAATAAACTTCAAACGAGTTTGAATTTAGCATTGGGCTCAGCCATTGCAAGCATCGGGCTGACGATTCCAATTGTTTCTCTAGCCAGTTATATTTATGATTTCCCACTTATTCTGGGGCTGGATATTCTTTCAATTATACTATTGGTAATTTCTATTTTTACGGTGATGCTTTCCTTAATCGGAGGGCGTAGTAATGCAGTTTACGGGGTGGTCTTATTGGTAAACCTGGTAGCCTATATTTTTCTGACGATTAATCCGTAGAGGAAGAATGAATAGCATGGTTCATTTTACAGATTGCTTTTCTGAAGTGTCCTTCTTGGAAATAGGTTGGCAGATTGAATTCTTAATTTCTTTATTTGATGATATACTTAACTTTTCTCAGGTGGCTTTTCTAAGATAGAGATTTTGGAATATCTTCTCATTGTCTAAAGGTAATTTTCAGCCTGAGCATTTGCAGTCGCATTATTGTATATTCGGGCATCCAAGCTAGTATTTATAAAATGACCAGGACTGATCCTTTCAAAATTCTTAGCCCAAACGAACGTTGGGCGCCTTCGCAAAATCAGTTTGAAGCATCCAATGATGCTTATGAAAAATTATTGCCACCATTAGTATATAAAATCAGGCTCGCTGTTGCAGCATGGCGCAATAATGATTATGCCGGTGCATCAGATACAACTAAATCTCTCCTGAACTATTGGTTCAGCCATGAACACTTCATTGGGCAGAAGAAATTTTCATTTTATTTCTCCCAACGGGAGGCGATTGAATCTATCATCTACTTATATGAGATAGCCAAAGCAAAAGATAAATATGACCTCATGCGGTTTGATTCATCCCAAAGGGTAAGTACGGGCATGTTTGATGAATCATGGACCAGGTATGTCATCAAGATGGCTACCGGATCGGGAAAAACAAAAGTGCTGGGTCTTACGCTGGTCTGGTCTTACTTTCATAAACTTTATGAGGCAGACAGCGACCTGTCAAAAGATTTCCTGATCATCGCACCAAACATCATTGTGCTAAACCGCCTTTTAAAAGATTTTGACGGCTTAAAAATGTTTTTGGACGAGCCTTTCATCCCGGAAAATGGAATGGATGATAAAGACTGGAAAAACGACTTTCAATTAACCCTGCATATACAGGATGAATTAAAACCAATCACTGCATCCGGAAATATTTTCCTGACCAATGTGCATCGCATATTTTTTAATGAAGATCCGGTAGAAACGGTTGAATCTATTTTTCTGGGTGCCAAACCGAAACCGAATGCGGATACTTCAAGAGGACTTGACTTAGGAAAGATTTTACGGAGCGACAAAATAAAGGATTTGGTGGTGATGAACGATGAAGCACATCACATACACGACAGTTCACTTGCATGGTTCAGGAGTATTGAAGACATCAGTAACAAACTGAAATTAAAAACAGGAAAAGGTATCAGCCTGCAAGCCGATTTTTCGGCTACGCCCAAACACAACAACGGTGCGATTTTCGTACAAACTATAACCGATTACCCGCTGGTTGAAGCCATCAAACAGAATGTGGTGAAATCACCCGTACTGCCGGATGAGGTTTCCAGACAAAAGATCAGTGAAAAAGATTCAGCTGATTTTGTGGAGCGATACAGAGATTATATTCAGTTGGGTTATTTAGAATGGGAAAAGCAATATGAAGAATTGAAAAACGTGAAGACGCCGATTCTTTTTATCATGACGATGAGTACCAAAGAAGCCGACCAGGCCGCTGCATTTCTGGAAATGAATTATCCTTTATTAAAAAATTCTGTACTGACCATTCACACCAATAATTCAGGCGAAATAAAAGAAATCGCTTCCGGTAAAAAAGATAAGGAAGCGCTGGAAATACTCAGAAAGGCGGCAGATGATATTGACCAGGATATGTCGCCCTACAAAGCAGTTGTATCCGTGCTGATGCTTCGTGAAGGCTGGGATGTAAAGAATGTAACTACCATTGTAGGTTTGCGTCCGTTCGGGGCTGATTCAAAAATTTTGCCCGAGCAAACGATAGGCCGCGGGCTTAGGAAAATGTTTTCTTTAGAAATGAAAGAAAATCTGGTGGTAGTAGGCACACCGGCATTTATAGAGTTTGTGGAAAGCCTGAAAACCGAGGGCGTAGAATTTCAGTATAGCCCGATGGGCAAAGGTACCCGGGGCACTTCGGCGGTGATTGTAGAAGTAGATGAGGATAATCCCAATAAAGACCTTGACAAGTTAGATATACCGATTCCGCAAATGTCGCCAAGGATTTACAGGGAATACAAAAACCTGGAACTGATAGATGTGTCTGCATTTCAGAATGAGAGAGCGGGATTCAAATCCTTTGATGCCGATGAATTAAAAGAAATTGTTTTCACTGATATTGATGGTAAATTTTCTCACAAAACGATTTTTAAAAATACCGTGCCGGACTACCGGAATGTCATTTCTTTTTTTACGGATTCCATTTTGAAAGAGAGCAGGCTGTTCAGCGGTTTCAATATTCTTTATCCCAAAGTGGAAAGCTTTATCACCTATCAGTTATTCAAAAAAGATGAAGCGCCGTTTACCGTTGTATTATCTGACCCACAGACCATGCGCAATTTGTCAGAAGCAGGACCGAAGCACATTTTGTACACTTCTTTTAAGAAAGCCATTGATGCATTAACAGTTACTGACAAAGGATCGGCTGAGGTAAAGAATTTCATCTCACTCAGGCTCACAAAACCCAAGGTAGCCGAAAATCAGGGATACCTTATCCCCAAAAAGTCGGTCTTCAATAAGATTATCGGCGATAATGAATTTGAACTTTCTTTTGCCGCTGATTTGGAAAACCGTTTTAATGATGTGATAGCTTATGCAAAAAATACCATCGGCGATGGCGGTGTCAATTTTAAAATGGAATACCAGGCAGAGAATGGGAATATCAGGGAATATTATCCGGATTTTTTTGTAAAAACTTCTGACAATACCTTCTTCATCGTAGAAACCAAAGGCAGGGAAGATCTGGATGATGTACGCAAAATTCGGCGGCTCAAAACCTGGTGTGATGATATCAACAAAGTGCAATCCGAATATTCATACACACCCGTTTACATTAAGCAGGAAGACTGGGAGAAGAGGGAAAAAGATTTGAAAACATTTAAAGAGGTTTGCAAAATATTTGGAGTGAAATGACAGAACAGGAATTACATGAATTTTTAAAGAAGAATTTCCCAAAGGAAAATGAAAAATGCGAATGGAAGGAGTTCAAATCGCTGAAGCATTGCATATCCGGTCACGAAGGTGATGATATTGTTTCTTATATTTCTGCTATTGCAAATATGAAAGGCGGTCATCTTTTGGTGGGGGTACAGGATGAGACTTTAAGGATTGTTGGCATCTCTGATTTTTTTAATTATACCACCGAAAATCTCAGATTGAAAATTTTAAGAGAGTGTACAAATCTTAGTTCCGAGAATTTTGAAATACAGGATTATACTACTACCGACACCAATAAAACA